>JAVBYL010000353.1 GCA_030824035.1 Humidesulfovibrio sp. | reverse complement strand
GCTTTCGGAACAAAGCCCTGGCGACCCCGGCTGGCGTTCCCGCGCTGGCCGGGGTTTTGCTTTCCGCGCCGGGCGGCCCGGAGAAGCCTATTTCCCACCCTTGCAATCTGAAACGAGCTGACGTAGGAGCCGCCTTCATGAGCGACCACTCCGGAAAAACCTTCGATGCCCTGGTCCTGTTCTCCGGCGGCCTGGACAGCATCCTGGCCTGCAAGGTGCTGCAGGAGCAAGGCCTGCGCGTGCTGGGCCTGCACTACATGAGCCCGTTCTTCGGCAAGCCGCACCTGGTGGACCACTGGCGGCACACCTACGGCATCGACGTGGAGCTGGTGGACGTGCGCCGCCAATACCTGGAGATGCTCGCCGCCCCGGTGAACGGCTACGGCAAGCACCTGAACCCCTGCGTGGACTGCAAGATACTCATGCTGGCCCACGCGCGCGGCCTGCTGCCCGCCTACGGGGCCAAGTTCCTGGCCACGGGCGAGGTGCTGGGCCAGCGGCCCATGTCGCAGCGGGCGGACGCCCTCAACCGCATCCGCAAAAGCGCGGGCGTAAGCGACGTGCTGCTCCGGCCGCTTTCCGCCGGCAAGCTGGACCCCACGGAAATGGAGACCTCCGGCCTGGTGGACCGCTCGCGCCTGCCCGCCATCTGGGGCCGTGGGCGGCGTGGGCAGCTGGAGCTGGCCGCGCATTTCGGCATCACGGATATCCCCACCCCGGCTGGCGGCTGCCGCCTGGCCGAGGCCGAGCCCGCCAACCGCTACCTGCCCATTCTGACGCACCTGGCCGACCCCGGCCCCAAGGAATTCGACCTCTCGCACCTGGGCCGCCAATACTGGGCCGGACCCTACTGGCTGTCCATCGGCCGCAAGGAGGCGGACAACGCCGCCCTGGAGGCCGCAGCCGGGCCGGAGGATCTGCTCCTGCGCCTGCGCGATTTCCCCGGCCCCATGGCCCTGGGCAGGCAATACGTGCCCGCGGAGGGCATCGAGCCCGGCACAGCGCCCCAGGCCTGGCCGGAGCAGGTACTCCTCGACGCGGCCGCCTTTGTGGCCTCTTATTCGCCCAAGGCCCGCGCCGAGGCGGAAGCCGGGCGGCCCGTGGGGGTCATCATCCGTAGCGCCAACGGGACCTGGACCGAGCGCGTGATCACCCCGGCGCGCACCACGCCCCTGGGCTGGCGCGAGCCCAAGGCCGAAGACCTGACCGCCTGGAAGAAGCGCCAGCACGCCAAGATGGAGCAGGAGCTGCGGCTGCGGCAAAAGCTGTGGCGCGAGCGGGAGCGAGACTAAGTCACAATTGGGAGCCAGACGCCCCCCACCGCAGACCCACGCAGAAAGGCCAGGACCGCGCACGCGCAGCCCTGGCCTTTTTCCGTTCATGGGGCGCGGCCCCAACTGCTTGCTTATTTCGTCTTCACGTACCAGCCGCTGGACTTGGCCAGCAGGTCCTGGATGCGGCCCACCAGGGCGTGCGGGTCGGACAGGTAGCCTTCCAGCAACAGGGCGGACTCGAAGAGCTGGCGCGCGGCCTGCTCCACAAAGGGGTCTGCCGGGTCGGCCTGGTTCAGCGCCACCAGGTTGCGGATGAGTTCGTGCTTGGGGTTGAGCTCCAGCACCTTCTTGGGGATGCTGCTGTCGTGGTGCATGGCGCGCATGATCTTGTCCATGCTGGAGGTGGTGTGGCCGTCGGGGTTCACCAGGCAGCACGGGCTGCCGGTGAGGCGGGCCGAGGCGCGTACCTCGGTGACGCCATCGCCCAGCACGGCCTTGATGCGGCCGAAGAGCGCCTCCAGGGCGTCCTGCTCCGGCGCGGGCGCGGCCTGGGCTTCCGCGGCGGCGGTCTCCACATCGGGCAGGGCGGCCAGGTCCTCGGGCTTGGCCAACTCGGCCGGGGTCAGGTCGAAGTCCTTGTGCTTGTGCAGGGCGTCCATGACGAACTCGTCGATGGGCTCGAACATGTACAGCACTTCCACGCCCTTCTTGCGGAAGATCTCCAGGTGCGGGTTGAGCTTCAGCGCCTCGCGGCTGGGGCCGAAGGCGTAGTACACCTTCTTCTGGTCCAGCTTGGCGCGGGAGATGTACTCATCCAGGCTCACCAGCTCGTCCGCGGCCTCGCAGGAGCTGGAGTTGAAGCGCAGCAGGCCCGCGAACTTCTCGCGGTTCACAAAGTCCATGTACCCGGCCTTGAACACGCGGGAGTGCTCGCGCCAGAACTTGGCGTACTTGTCCTTGTCCTCGGCCATCTTTTCCAGGTGGGAAAGCACCTGCTTGGCCAGGGTGGCGTTGATCTTCTTGACAAGCAGATTGTCCTGCAGGGTCTCGCGGGAGATGTTCAGGGGCAGGTCCTCGGTGTCCACCACGCCGCGCACGAACATCAGGTGCTGCGGGATGAGGTCCTTGTTCTGGCGCTGGATGAGCACCCGGCGAACATAGAGATCCAGGCCCCAGTCCTCGCGGTCGAACCCGCCGAAGTCCTTGCTCTTCTCGGGGATGAAGCACAGGGCGTTGAACTGCACGGGCGCGTCCACGCTCAGGTGCAGGGTGTCCAGGGGCTCGTCCTGGTCGTAGGTGAGGAAGGAGTAGAACTCCTTGTACTGTTCCTTGGTGATCTGGAACTTGGGCTCGCGCCACAGGGCGGGGACGGTGTTGGCGCGCTCGCCGTTGACCAGAATGGGAAAGCTGATGAAGTTGGAGTGCTTGCGGATGACGTGGCGCAGGCCTTCCACATCGGTGAACTGCTCGGCCAGGTCCTCTTTCAGGTGCGCCTCGATGCGGGTTCCGCGCGCCATGGCGGCGGCCTCCTCGCCCTCGATCTCGCGGATGGTGTAGGAGCCCTGGCCATCGCTGACCCACTCCACCGGCACCGCGCCGGGCTTGTCGCTCTTGGTCAGGATGCGGACGGTATCCGCCACCATGTACACGGAGTAGAAGCCCACGCCGAAGCGGCCGATGATGCTGTCCGCCCCGCTCCCACCCGACTCCTGCAAGGCCTTGAGGAAGTGCGCGCTGCCGGAGTGGGCGATGGTGCCGATGTTCTGGATGAGCTCGTCCTTGGTCATGCCGATGCCGTTGTCGGCCACGGTCAGGGTCTTGGCGTCCTTGTCGGCGTCGATGTGGATGTCCAGGGGCGCTTCGTCGCCCTCGCCGGAGCCGTTGGACTGGCTGGCGGCGGTAAGGCGCTGCTTGTCCAGGGCGTCGCTGGCGTTGCTCACCAGCTCGCGCAGGAAAATTTCGCGCTCGGTGTACAGGGAGTGGACCAGGATATCGAGGAGTTGCTTGATCTCGGCCTTGAATTCAAAGGCCTGGGCGGTGGACTCGGACATGTATGCCTCCTGAAGCGTCTCGTGTTTGGATGTCCACGCAGGTTCCTGCTCCCGTGAACGGGCCTTCGCGGCCCGACCGCACAAGGCCCCGCGTGAACGGGGCCTTGGCTGGTCAATGGAGGAGAAGGGCCTGCTTTCTTCGGGGGAGGAACCCCGAACGAGGGAGGTGTGGAACTCCCTACAGCAAACTAAGTAGACACGCTTTTGATCTTGTCAAGGAGGTACTTCTCCAGCTCGCGGCGGTCCTTGCGCAGGCGGATGAGCTCCGACTCCAGCACGCTGAGCTTGGCCTTGAGTTCAGCGTTCTCCGCAGCCATGCGCGCCACCTCGTCCACGTGGGTGTCCAGGCGGTCGCAGGTGCTCTCCACGGCGGACTTGATGGCGGTGAGTTCCTCTGGGCTCATGGCGGGCAGGGCGAAGGTGTCCGGCCCCTGCACGCCGCTCAGGTGCAAGCGCAGGCCGTCGCCGATGCTGCGGGCAATCTCCGCGCCCATCTCCTTGGCGATGACGGCGGCCATGCGCACGGCCGTCTCGGCCATGGCGTCCAGGCCCGGGGCGGAAAGGCCCGCGCCGGGGGCGCTGAGGTCGGCATCCGGCTGGCGCGCCCCGCGCGCGGCGGCGGCCTCCTCGTTGTGGTGATCAAAGGCGGCGGTGAGGGGAAAGCTCTTGCCCAGGGCTTCCATCACATCCTGGGCGGAGTGGGCGGTGCTGAACATCTCGGCGATGACGCGGAAAACCTCCACGGCCTCCGGCCGGAAACGCTTCTGCCGCCCCGCGCCCACGCTGGGCAGGTGCTGGGCGAAGCGGTTTTTCCAATAGTGCACGGTGGATTCCGGCACACCCAGCCTGCGGGCGATCTCGGCCACGGAGAGCAAGCGTTCTTCCGGCGCCACAGTGAGCCTCCTCTGGCGGAATGATGAAGGAACAACAAAAGATGATGGAACAACGATCTTCTTTTCTGCTATACGAAAATCCCCCCCCTCACAAGGGCGCGGGGGCACTTGCCACGCGCAGGTGCAAAACCGGGAAAAAATCCCGCCTTGGGATATTGACAGAGACTTTGCGTTTGGAATAAATGTGAGCTGTAAATTTTCTGTTTGGAAAATTTCACAAGGAGATATCCACCAATGAAGAAAACCCTCGATGCCGCCGACCGGCGCATTCTGGCCGAGCTGGCCCAGGACGGCCAGGCCGGGGCCGGGGAGCTGGCCGAGCGCCTGGGCGTCACCGCCCCCACCATCCGCACCCGCGTGCGCAACATGGTGGCCCAAGGGCTCATGCGCGTGGCCGGGTTGGTGGACCCCTTCCAGGTCCGTGGCCTCACCGTGGCCATGGTCGGCATCAAGCTCATGAGCCACATGCAGCTGGATGAGAAGATGGAGGAGATTTCGCGGCTGCCGGACGTGAACTGGGTGGCCGTGGTCACCGGCCGCTACGACATCCTGGTCGAGGTCGTCCTCACCGAGGACATCGGCGACCTGTACAGCTTTCTCGACCGCGATCTGTCCAGCGTGGGCGGCATCGCCAGCAGCGAATCGTTTGTCGTCATGAAGGCCAGGCGCAAGTGGATACCCCTGCCACGGGGCGCGCGCACCTGGTTTGCGGAAAATTCCAACACCAAAAGCGAGGAACAGTCATGATCATCGGCATCCCCAAAGAAATCAAGACCCTGGAAAACCGCGTGTCCATGACCCCCGGCGCGGTGGAGACCCTGACCCGCCGTGGCCACACCGTGCTGGTGGAAAAAGGCGCTGGCGTGGGTTCCGGCCTGTTCGACGCCGAGTACGAGGCCGCCGGAGCCAAGCTGGTTTCCGCCGCCGAGGCCTGGGCCGCGCAGATGGTCATCAAGGTGAAGGAGCCCATGGCCGCCGAGTACGGCTACCTGCGCCCGGACCTGCTGCTGTTCACCTACCTGCACCTGGCCGCGGACGAAGCCCAGACGCGCGCCCTGCTGGCCGCCGGAACCACCGGCGTGGCCTACGAGACCGTGCAGCTGGCCGACCGCTCCCTGCCGCTGCTTTTGCCCATGAGCGAAGTGGCCGGCCGCATGGCCACCCAGGTGGGCGCGCACTACCTGGAAAAGAACCAGGGCGGACGCGGCATGCTGCTGGGCGGCGTTCCGGGCGTGGCCCCGGCCAACGTCGTCATCATCGGCGGCGGCGTGGTGGGCACCAATGCCGCCAAAATGGCCGTGGGCCTGGGCGCGCGCGTCACCGTGCTCGACCTTTCCCACAGCCGCCTGCAGTACCTGGACGACATCTTCGGCAGCCGCATCGTCACCATGAGCTCCACCGAGCCCAACCTGCGCGCCGCCGTCATGGACGCCGACCTGGTTGTGGGCGCGGTGCTCGTGGTGGGCGCCAAGGCCCCCAAGCTCGTCACCCGCGAGATGATCGGCACCATGCGCGAAGGCTCGGTCATCGTGGACGTTGCCGTTGACCAGGGCGGCTGCGTGGAGACCATCCACGCCACCACCCACGACGCCCCCACCTACATTGTGGACGGCGTGGTGCACTACGGCGTGGCCAACATGCCCGGCGCCGTGCCCCGCACCAGCACCTTCGCCCTGGTGAACCAGACCCTGCCCTACGCGCTCAAGCTGGCCGCCAAGGGCATCGATGCCCTGCGCGAAGACCCGGCCCTGGCCCTGGGCCTGAACACCCACAAAGGACAGCTCACCTGCCCGGCCGTGGGCGAGGCCCTCGGCATCGCTTCCATCACCCCGGCCCAGGCTTTGGCGTAACCCCCCCGCCGCCAAGCCGAACGCTTCAAGCCCCCGTCTCAGTGATGAGGCGGGGGCTTTTTTTGTGTTTCCAAGATTACGAATCATCAGAGAGCCTGCCTTGTGGAAATGTAGCCGATCGGCTATTCGAAACTCGGTCAGGATAGCTTAAGGCTATTGTCCCACATTGCGTATCACAAGGGAAACACACGCTATGGGCACAAATATCGAACGGAATAAGCCATGTTGGTGTGGGTCAGGAAAAAAACTCAAACATTGCCACAAGGATCGTGAAGATCAAGCGCCGACAGATATGTGGGCTGTGGCAGATAGAATCCGCAAAGCATTCTCGTCAAAATATTGCCTTGCAGCAAGCGCATCAAGTCACACATGTGGCGGGAGAATTGTGAAGGCTCACACAATTCAGAAGTCAACAAGCCTTTTATCCATTGCAAGAGACGGACATGTGTACATGAGCAGCTCAGATCCTGCGACATTGAAGAGGACTAATGGACGCTTGATTCCAAAGCTCGTTGGCATAAATGGCGCATCAACATTCACAGGATTCTGCGCCAAGCACGATGACAGCACCTTTAAGGAGCTAGAGCAATACCCATTCAGCGGATCAAGAGAGCAGTTATTTTTGCTATATTACCGCGCATTTTGCCGTGAGTTATTCATGAAACGTGCGCAGCTGATCTCGCTTAATGATTTAAAAGATGCGGATCGAGGCAAAGACGAAGTTGCCCAGTCTTATATTCAGAACATGCTGAGGGGCATGATTGCTGGTGCCCAAAAGGCACTTTCTACAATGGAAAGAGCTAAAGGTATCCACGACAAAGCGCTAGCAGGCAATAAATTCAACGGGTACGAATCATACACACTATTTTTTGATTCCGAAATCCCTATCATGTGCAGCGGCTGCATCTTTCCTGAATATGACTTTCATGGAAGCAAACTGCAAGACGTCACTGACGAAGCAAAACACACTGATATGATTGCTGTTTCTTCATTCAACGATGGAGGTGCTGGCGTTGTATCATTCACATGGCATATAGAAGATAGCCAAACATGCAAAGTGTTGATACACACCTTCGAATCAATACAGGACTCAATGATAGCAGACATCACTACATCATTTCTGTTCGAATTTTTTGAGAATATATGTATACAGCCAGGGTGGTGGGAGAACCTTACAGAATCCCAGCGGAGCGAACTTGAAAACAGGATGAATTCCCTTAACCAACCATGGGCACCGCGACGTAGCACCTGCCTTACAGGCGCGAAGCTCCAGATTGCCCCTTGGCCTATACGCCAACGCATTAAGGCCTATACACTGCCGTGGTAACCCCACTTGACCCCCGCATCCACCCCGCCAGCTCCATCTCCGTCATCTCACCCTTGCCCAAGCGCTCGAACACCAGCACGCGCTCCACGTCCGATGCTGCGAGATCATGCCCGTGGAGCACGAGGAACAAGCGGCACGTCACATAGGCCGTGCGCTTGTTCCCGTCGATGAAGGCATGGTTGCGGGCCAAGCCGTAAGCATAGGCGGCGGCAAGGTCGAAGGCGTCCGGCCGGGCGGACGGAGGGGCGAACGTGGGCGCGTGGGCCAGCAGGTTCTTGGGGCGCGCCAGGGCGCTTTCCAGCAGGCCCCGGTCGCGCAGACCCGGCAGGCCGCCGTGGTCCGCAATCTGGGTGTCATGGATGGCCAGCACCGTCTCCGGCAGAATCCACTGCCAAGCGCTCATCGCTTGGACAACTCCCGCAGGATGTGCCGGTCCTGACGCATGATTTTCTCCGCCGCCTCCATCTGAAGGGCGAAGGTCTCGTCAACCGGGGTGAGGCGTATGCCGCCGTCCTCGCTCTCGGTGAAATACACCGTCTCGCCCTCAGCGACCTTCATCCGCGCCAGCACCTCTTTGGGGATGACGACGCCGAGCGAATTGCCGATCTTCCGAATTTTGACCGCTTGCATGGGAACCTCCACTGCGCGTGCGTTGTTACGAAAGTTATAACGTGCTGTGCGACGCGTCAAGCCCCCTCCCCCACATCGCCCCTTGCCATCGCGCCAATGGGTGGCTATAGCCTCCACCATCATGGCAAAAGACCTCATCATCGTTGAGTCCCCGGCAAAGGTAAAAACCATCGGCAAGTTCCTTG
>JAVBYL010000307.1 GCA_030824035.1 Humidesulfovibrio sp. | reverse complement strand
CAAACGGTCCGGTGCGCGCAAGGGGAACTTGCTGGCCTACTCGGCCCAGGGCCCCCCCACGGAGAGAACGCTTCAGACGCCCTTGGCCCACTCGGCTATTGCCGCCTTTTTCCGCTCCGGGAAGTCGCGGCAGACCTGCGCATGCAGCCAGCGGAGAGACTTGGCGCGCAGGCTGGTCCGGAACAATTCCTCGGCATCCTGCATCACAACTTTGATCAGGCAGGGGCATTTATCAGTAAACACCGATGGATCATCAACAAAAATATTCTTTTTGCGGATTTCCGCGCACTGGAAAAAGTACGACGGCCCTTCCACAGCCACGATGATGTCCCAAAAAGACACATCCTCCGCGGGCCGTGCCAGCTCATAGCCGCCCTTGACCCCCGGAATGGACCGGACGAGCCCCGCCTTGCGCAGCCTGGCAAAGACCTTTGACAGGTAGCTTTCCGTAATCCCGTGCAGCTCGGCTATTTGCCGAATGCCGATGGGTTTGTGCTCCGGCACGTCCACCAGATAAAACAGCGAATGGAACGCATACTCGACCCCAACACTGAACTGCATGTGAACCTCCGCCCACTGGCTGAATTTTGCTATTCTAGCCCGCCACTCCGGTCTTGACCAGATCAAAAGCGGAGATTATAGATATTGTAGACAGACGTTATCTATAATACTTCAACATCAAGGAGCAAGCGCATGTTTACAAACACTTTCCGCGAGGTGGTCAGCAATGAGGGCGTTGTTTCCATCGTCACCTGCGCCGGGAACGAGCCGCATGTGGTGAACACCTGGAATTCGTACCTGGAGCTGCCAGACAGCAACAGACTGCTCATCCCCGCCTGGAAAATGAGAAAAACGGAGCAAAACACGCTCCAGGCCAACACGGTGCTCCTCACCCTCGGGAGCAAGGAAGTGCAAGGCCGCATGGGGCCCGGCACGGGCTTTCTGCTGGAAGGCACAGCGCGGTTCGTCAAATCCGGAGCGGAGTTCGACGCCATGAAGGCGAAGTTTCCGTTTCTTACGCGGGTTCTGGAGGTCACGGTCACCGCGCTCAAACAAACCATTTAGGGCGGGTGCGGCCAGCGGCGCCAAGGTCAGGGGGCATCCTGCCGGGCATTCTCGGCAAGATGCCCCTGGTTCGTTTTGGGGCAGGTGGCATGCCGGGAAAGTTGGCGACGAACCCGGCCGCGCTCTCAAATTGGGTGGAACGATTTCCCATTATGATTGCACGATGACATTTGCCGTGCGGTTTGGCGACCTTCATGGGCTTGCGGGCGGCGGCGGAAAAAGGCGATGATCGCGCCCTTCCTGATTCAGCTGTTGCATCCGGTTCAGGGAGCGCCGCAGCTCGTCGCAGCGGCGGCAGGATGCCGGGCAGGCGGAAAGTACGAACTCCGCCGTGGCCACGACGCTGAGCCAGCGGGGCCTCTGGGGCAATGTTTCAACAGCGAGATACTTGTCCAGAGTCTGGGTGCGCAGGTAGCCGTCGCGCTCCATGTATGCGTTCCACAGGCCGGACTGAATTGCCAACTCGCCCTTGCCCTTTCCCGTGGCCTCGGCCCAGCAGTCAAGCGCCGCCTGCATCACCTGCACCGCAAGTTCCCTGGCGTCCGGCTCCCCGGCGTGGCCGTTGAGTTTGCCGCAAATGCTCTCCAGAAGGGCGTCAATGGCGTTCAAATCCTCCAACACAGCCGCCTGGGCTTGGCCGCCCTCCATGGCCAGCAAGGCTTCGCTGATGCGCTGCAGGCGTTGACGGTTGCCTTCCACCCGGCGCAGCATGGTCGCAGAATCGGCCGCGCCTCGTCCATCGCCTTCCCCGCCTGTCGGGCCCAGGCTAATCAGCAACAGAGCCTCGTCCTCAAGCTCCAACGAAACGGCATGGAGGCGGCAGGACAGAACGGTCTCCCCGGCCGTGGCGATGTCCACGGCTTCGAAGCTGATGGTCGAGGCTGCGCCCTCCAGCATAGAATCCAATTCCTGTCTGAGAGCCAGCGCGGCGGGTGTGTGCGGCGTGGCCAGGAGGCAGGCCAAGGGCTGACCGAGAATTTCCTGTGCGTTCCTGCCGGTTCTGGTCTCAAAGGCCTGGTTGCAAAAGGCGATCTCACGGCTCTGATTCACCGCGAACACAGCTTCGCCGATGGCGTCGAGCATGCGCGAAAGCCGGAGCTGCCGGAGCCGCAACTCCTGCTCGGTCTTGCTGCGCATGGCCACCTCGCGCCGCAGGGTGGCGTTCTCCTCCAGCACGCGGTGTGCCTCGGCTAGGCGTAGCTGCGTGCCCACACGGGCCACCAGCTCCTCACGCGCGAAGGGCTTGGTGACGTAGTCGTTGGCCCCAGCGGCGAAGCCCTCCAGCACGTCCTCCACGCGGCCCCGGCAGGTGAGCATGACCACGGGCAGCGAGGCAGCGCCGCGCGTACGGCGGATCTTCCGGCACACGGCGTAACCATCCTGACCGGGCATCATCACGTCGAGCAGCACCATGCCGGGGTTGTCCCCCGCAGCCAGAAGGTCCAGAGCATCCGCCCCGCTCCGGGCGGTCTTGAAGCTGATGCCCGCCACAGCGAGGCAGGTGGCCACCACGTGCAGGTTCACAGGTTCATCGTCCACGGCCAGCACCTGATAGTCCGGGCCTTCAGCGCCTTGCGGAACCTCGCCGCCGCCCAGGCCCTCTACGAGGATGGGTGGGGCCGCGCATGGGGCCAGGGCCGAAGGCCGCGCCGCTTCTCCTGCTGCCCCGCAAAGCGGCAGGGTGAAAGAAAAGACACTGCCTCGCCCAGGTTCCGAGTCCACGTGAAGCTCCCCGCCGTGCAGCTCCACCAGGCGCTTGGCTATGGCCAGGCCGAGCCCTGCGCCTCCGGTACCGCCGGAGGCGCTGGCCGCCAACTGGGAATACGACTCGAAGATGCCTCCCAGGTCGCCAGGGGCGATGCCCACGCCCGTGTCGGCCACGGAGATCTCCATGCGCTCGCCGCATACCCGGGCGGAGAGTTCAACCCAGCCGTGGTCCGTGTACTTGATGCCATTGCCCACGAGGTTGAACAGGATCTGCTCCAGGCGTCCGGGATCAGCCAGGACAGGGGGCAGGCTTTCGGGCAGGCTGTCGCGCAAAGCCAGGCCCTTGTCCGCGGCCAGGCCGCGCGTCAGGGCCAGCGTTCGCCGAGCCGCTTTTTCAAGGCTCACCGCCTCTGGCGCAAGCTTCACGTCCATGTTCTCCAGCCGGGCGTGCTCCAGCACGTCGTCCACAAGCCGGGACAGGCGCTTGCCACTGTGCGAGAGCATGTGCAAGTGCCCTTTGGCCGTTTCGGTCATGGGGCCCCCGGCCCCGGCCAGAAGCGACTCCGCGATGCCGACCATGCCCGCCAGCGGTGTCTTCAACTCGTGGGTGGCGTTGGCCAAAAACTCGTCCTTGAGCCTGTTCAGGCGCACCAGGCGTTCGTTGTTTGCCTCCAACTCGCCGGAGAGGCGTTCCACCTTGAGGAAGGCTTGGGAGAAGCGCACGGACATGAACAGCGAGTGCGCCAGGATGAAGGCCAGCATGCCATACGGCGCGAAATCTGCCGAGGGGGTCACGTGCAGGTCAAAAAGGATCTTGCTCAACTCCGCGTAAGCCAGGGCCAGGTAGCCTGGAGCCAGGATGAGCACTCCCCGTTCGCGGCGCAGGATGTCTGTGGCGAAAGCCACGAACAGGTAGAGGAAGGCCGTGCGCGTGACCATGTAATAGATCAGGGGCACGCGGCCAAAGGCGCTGGGCCCGCTGAGCAGCAGGGAGGCGATGTATACGCCGCCGAGCAGGACATAGAAGGCAGTGACGCCGCGGCCAAAACGCTTGGGGAACAGGGCGTGGTACAGTGCAACCATGAGCGGGATGGTGAGGCCGTATGGCAGGAGGGCCAAGTCGATGTGCAGCCGCCAGGGCAGCCGCGTGAATGCGCTGACGACGAAGCCGCTGGCCGGACTAAACAGTGTGGCCACGCTCCAGGCCAGGGCGAAGAGACCGAAATACAGGTTGGCCCGGTCCGTCCGGCGCATGGCAAAAACCACCAGGTGATACGCCCCCATGGCCAGCAGCACCCCGGAGAGGAACGCCCCGGTCACCCAGCGCAAGCTGACCATGCGTCCGATTTGCTCATGCGTCCCGAAAAAGACGGGCGTGTTCAGTCCGCCCTGCGCGTTGGCGTGGTTCGAGACCACCAGCACGATCTCGACCTCAGGGCCGGTGGGGACGAAGTCGGGGAGGATGAGGTGCTCGCGTGGACTCTCGCTGCCCGCGGCCGCGTCGATGTCCCCATTGGACCCGGCGAAGCGACCGTCCACCCAGACCTGACAGACCGAAAGCACACCGGCAAGATACAGGGCATGGTGACCATCTGCTGGGCCCATGCGCACCCGCAGCCGGTATGTGGCCAGACCGTAGGGGGAGACTGGGCGGCCCAGCGCGGTCGGGGCCCGCCAGAGAGCAGGAACGGGGTACTGGTCTGCCGGTCCGCCTGGGATCAGCGGGCCGCGGTGTCCGGCCGGGCCGGAGGAGCCCCACAGGAACTCCCACTGCCCCTTGAGAGCCGCGGGGCCGTCCATTTCGAAGTTCCAGCTGCTGAGGTCCAGGACACCGCCCTCGGCGAGGGGTGTGGGACGGCGCGACCTTTCACAGCCCAGGGTGAACTGCAGCAGGGCGATGAGCGCCAGCGCGAGCGCCGCCCGTGTGGCGAGGGCCGCCTTCCGGCGGCACATAAGGAACAACATATGAAACATTAGCGGGTGGCTTGCAGCTTTGCAAGGGCCTGCATGATCTATTGCTTCAAGCTTCGCCCCCACTGCGCCTCAATGAAGTCGCACGCATCCCGATACAACCCGGTGCCAGTCCGCACCGTGTCCCCGAACTCCATGTGTGTTTCGGACTTCTGCGTGGGCCAAACGGGCAGGCCCGGCCCGTTCGGGTCGCCGGTTTTGGCGAAGTTCACCCAGTAGGTCATCATTTGTCGTGAGAGTTCCACGTCCATGGCGTTGTAGCCATCGGCCTCCGCCATGTTGCCGAACATGTAAGCCAGGTCCACGCCGTGAAAAGCCCCCAGCTGCCGCGCCATCATCGTTCCGGGCACGCGCGTGAACTGGTACAGGAAGGCCTTGCGCCCGGCCTTGGCCGCCATACGTGCCACGAACCGGGCCGGCTGGGCGTTGGCCCCCACGCTGATCACGCGGTCGATGGCCGCGCGCACCGCGTCGTCATCCTTGGCGGGGAACATGGCCAAGGCCGCGGGGGTCTCCGAGCCGAAGCGCGCGCGGAGAAAAGCCTCGTACCGGGCCAGGGTCAGCTCCTTCTCGTCCTTCAGATACAGGGTACCCTCGTTCCGCGTGCTGCCGGTGATCACCGGGACGCGGTGCTGGCGGCCAGCCAGGAACGTAACGGCGGGGTCCTTCGGGAGCACCGCGCCGTCGAACACCGGGGCGAAGAACAACCCCGTTTCAAAGACGCTGGTGCTGCAGGCCGCCGCCGCCACCACCTCTTCCGCGCTCTTGGTTCGCATGGCGGCGATGGCATCGGACGCGTCCGCACAGCCCAGGCGCTTCGCCAGCTCCTGGCCCATGCGCGACACCGCCGCCATGTCGCCCTTGAAGTCCGGACTCAGATACTCGGAACCGATGATGGGGCCGCCGCTTTGGGCAATGGCCCGCGCGAACAACCCCTTGGACAAGGGACTGAGGAGCTGGAGCGAGACAGAGCGGGAGCCCGCTGATTGCCCGAAGATGGTAACATTGCCCGGAGCCCCTCCGAAGGCGGCGATGTTGCTGCGCACCCATTTGAGGGCAGCGATCTGGTCCAACAGACCGTAATTGCCGGATACACCGCGTGCCGACTCGCCATTCAGGGCAGGGTGGACGAGGAAACCCAGCGGGCCCAGCCGGTAGTTCAAGGTCACGACCACGACGCCCCTGCGGGCAAGATTCGCCCCGTGGTATTCCGGCAAGGATGACGCGCCGAAGTTGAAGGCGCCGCCGTGGATCCACACCATGACTGGCAGTCGGGCTCCGGGCTTCTTCGCCGAGGTCCAGACATTCAGAGTCAGGCAGTCCTCGCTGTAGTTGCCATTGGGGTTCTGGCGCGGCTGCGGGCAGGCTGGGCCGAATTCCGTGCAGGGGCGGACATCCTTCCAGGCCGCGACAGGCTGCGGCGGGCGCCAGCGCAGAGCACCCACAGGCGGGGCGGCGTAAGGAATGCCAAGGTAGGTCCGCATGTCGCCGTCCGCTGTCCCGCTGATGGGGCCGCTGTCGATGCGCAAGGCGTCGGTATTATTCTGCCCGGCCCAGGCGCCCTGCCCGCAGGCAAGCAGGGCCAGGAGCCCGAACGGAAGGGCAAGGAGCAGCTTGTGTATGGTGTTCATCGCGTTTTCCCTTGCCCGCTACTGCGTGGGCACCGTCAACTGCACCTGCGAATCATGCTTGGAGTCGTCCGTCAGGGTGAAGGCCATTAAGATGAAGGAGAACAGGCGCTTGGTCGCCATGTCGCTGTCGTCCACCCAGAACCAGTGCTCCCGGAAGCGCACGGAGGTGAAGGGCTTCTGAGGTTCGCCATCGCCGGAGCGGATGTGCGCCCCCAGAGGGTTCAACCTGCCCGATTCCGTTGGCAAGCCGGGCGTGGCGCGACCCGCCTTCATGTCGGCCTCGGGCACATCCACGCGGATGGAAAGGGAGGCCAGTATCTGCATGATGGCGTAACAGTTTATGGCGATTTCACCCGGATCGTCCGAACCGTGCCCGCCCACCACACGGAAACTGTTCTTCGTGGGGTCCAGACCGAGCAGCGCCTTGAACTCGTCTATCTGGGCGCGGACTTCCTGCGGCAGCTCACCCTTAGGGAAGCCCAGAGTCACCGAGCCCTCTGCGCTATTCTTGCCGTGCATGTTGATGCGCAGCATGCCCGCCAGCTGCAGCGAGCGCAGCAGCCCCACCACCCGCAGAAAACGTCCGTCGGCTGGCCGGAAGCCCGCCGTGGTCACGCCCTCGTTGCGCAGACCGTTGATGGTCGAAGCGCTTGTGGTGAGGAGAATGTCCGCCGAGACCCCGGACTGGATGTTCTGCATGATGTTCTGGACCGGGATGGGCTGCATGACGCTCTTGAGGAAGGTCTTGCCCGTCAGCGGGGTGTACGTGATGGTGGGCCTGTCCGTGTACTTGCCCGAAAGCTGAGCGTTCACCGAATAGTTGTCCAGTGTGGTGGGCTTGTCGTAGCCGGTGCGCGTACCGCTCAAGCTGGCGCCTGACTCCATGGTGTAGGCCGACACGATCTGGCCCACGTCAACAAAGCTGATGGGCTCGACGTAGCGCAGTTTGACCACGTTGAGGAGCACCTGGCGCTTCCAGGAGTCCGTGAGGGCCACGTTGTAGTCGAAGCGGTCGCGGGTCACGCTGCCTGGGCCGATGGATGCGCAGCCGCCGAGCAGCAGCAGGACAAGGCAGAGAAGCCGGAGGACGGCGTTTTTCATGCACTCTCCTTTGGGGATGGTCTGTGGAGTTGGCGGATGCTTTTCCGCCAACCCCGTGCACCGCTTTGGCTACTTCAGCGCGTTGTCCAGCCAGTCGAACACTTCCTGGGCCATGACACTGCGATTCTCCATGATGCAGTGGTTGGACGCACCCTCGGCCAGGGGAGTGACCACCAGTTTCTTGTTGGCGTTGGCCACGCCGTCGATGCAGAGCTTCTGCTGGCGCTTGACCTCGTCGCCGTTGCTGTACTCGCCCTCGCCCACCACGGAGATGAGCGGCACGCTGATCTTGGAGGGAGTGAAGGAGAAGCCCTTGTTGGCCTCCACCAGGCCGGGGATGTTGTCCATGGGCACGTTCCAGCGCCAGGCCACGCCCTTCACCGTGTTGGCGTGGAAGCTGTTCCAAGAGGCCATCTTGTCCGCCGTGGCCGTGGTCACGGGCGTCATGGAGGCGAAGAGCGGGTGGGCGTCCACCACGCAGCTGTTCACCACCACGGCCTTCAGGCGCTTGTCGTGCTGGGCGGTCTGCGGCGCGAAGCCCCCGCCGCCGCTGATGCCGTAGACGGCCAGGCGCTTCTTGTCGATCTGCGGGCGGCCTATGTTCTTGTCCACCACGGCCATGACGGCCTTCCACATGTCGGCCCGGAAGTACTTGCCCTGAAGCGGCATGAGCCCTTGGCCCGGCAGATCGACGGTGATGAAGTTGTACCCGCGCTCTATGGCCTGGGGCATGATGTAGAAGATCAGGTCCTCGGCGAAGGTTTCGCCGCCGCCCAGCATGAGCAGGGTCTTGCGTGGCGTGCCGTCGGCCTTGGCCGCGCGAAAGTAGCCCGGCAGCACCGTGCCCTCAAAGGGCAC
>JAVBYL010000308.1 GCA_030824035.1 Humidesulfovibrio sp. | reverse complement strand
ATACTTAAGTTTTAGCTTGAATTTACGTACACTCTCCTGCAAGTATTGGCAAGAACATTCTATGCATAGGGACCGCGAATCCCGCAACGGCAGAGCCCAGGGCCCCTGGCCCAGGAGAGTTATGGCTGGCATCGTCAAAAAGCTCCTGAAGGGCGACAAGCTGCTGATCATCACCTTTGGCTTCCTCGCCTCCTTCCTGCTGGCTGGCTTGTACATCATGCAGCCGAGAATATTGCGCTTTCTGGACTACAAAATCTATGATCAACTCCTGATCCGCCAGCACACCACCAAAACCTCCGGTGTTCCCGTCATCGTCGACATCGACGAAAAGAGCTTGGCGGCCCTGGGGCAGTGGCCCTGGCCGCGCTACCGCATCGCCCTGCTGCTGGAAAAAATCCGCGCGGGCGGCGCCCTGGCCGTGGGCATGGACGTTGTGCTCGCCGAGCAGGACCGCACCTCCCCCGCCCTGCTGCGCCAACAGATGAAGACCGAGCTGATGCTCGACGTCTCCTTCCAGGGGCTGCCCAAGGCCCTGGAGGACAACGACGCGCTGCTTGCCAACATGCTGGTGGGCAAGCCCTATGTGCTGGGGTTCTACTTCTCCTTTTCCAAGGCCGAGGCCGACCAGCAGACCCAGGTGGGCGAGTGCCTCATCAAGCCCGCGCAGGTTGCTGTTTTGAGTGATCCTGGCGCTGTGCAGCCAGAGCAGGCGCTGCACTCCGCCCATGGCAGCGTGTGCCCCCTGCCGGTGCTGGCCCAGGCGGCCACAGCCACGGGCTTTTTCAACGCCACTCCGGACCCGGACGGCATCCTCCGGCGCGTCGCCATGCTCATCCACTGGCAGGGGCAGATCTACCCCAACCTCGCCCTGGCCACGCTCATGCAGGCGGCTGGCGACCAGAACCTGCTGCTCAAGCTCGATTCGCAGGGCACCGAATCCATGCGTTTCGGCGGCAGCGTCATCCCCCTGGACCGGGCCGGGCAACTGCTGGTGAACTACCGGGGCGGCGGCGGGGTCTTCCCGTACATCAGCGCCCTGGACATTCTGGAAAACCGCGTGGGTCCGGATGCGCTCAGTGGCAAGATCGCCTTCATCGGCACCTCCGCCGCCGGGCTCAAGGACCTGCGCGCCACGCCTTTCACCGCCGTGTACCCGGGCGTGGAAACCCACGCCACCATCGTGGACAACATCCTCACCCAGGACTTCCTCTCCATTCCGGACTATGCGCCCGCGGTGGAGCTGTTCGCCACCATCCTGGCGGGCATCGCCATCACCCTGCTGGTGGCCTGGGCCCGCGCGGTGTGGGTTGTGCTGCCGCTGCTTGGCATGGGCTTTGGCCTGTGGGAGGGCTCGGCGTACCTCATGAGCTCCGCCCGCATCTACATTTCCCCGCTGTACGCCTACATCATCCTGGGAACCAACTTCACGCTGCTCACGCTGATCAAATTCTGGCGAGAGGAAAAGCAGAAGAAGTTCATCCACGGCGCGTTTTCGCACTACCTCGCCCCGGCGGTCATCAACCAGATCATGGAGTCGCCCGAATCCTTGAGCCTGCAAGGCCAGGAGAAGGAAGTCACGGTCATGTTCTCCGACGTGCGCGGCTTTACCACCATGTCCGAAAAGTTGACCCCCACGCAGGTGACGGACCTGCTGCACGACTACCTGACCCCCATGACCCACATCATCACCACCAACATGGGCACGCTGGACAAGTTCATCGGCGACGCAATCATGGCCTTCTGGAACGCGCCCATCGACGTGCCCGACCACCAGAAGAAGGCCCTCTCCTCCGCCTTGCAGATGCTCGACCACCTCCACGTGCTCAACGAGGGCTTCCAAACGAAGTTCGGCCTCACCATCAAGATCGGCGTGGGCCTGCACTGCGGGCGCGTGCGCGTGGGCAACATGGGCTCGGCGGATCTGTTCGACTACACGCTCATCGGCGACAACGTGAACCTGACCTCGCGCCTGGAGAGCCTAACCAAGTACTATGGGCAGGTGCTGCTCGTCAGCGCGGCCATGAAGGACGTGTGCGGCGAGGACTACGCCTATGTGGAGATGGACAGCGTGCGCGTGAAGGGCAAGCACGAGCCCATCACCATCTACACCGCCATGACCCACGAGGCCAGGCAAGCGGCGGACGGGGGCTTCTCGCGCTACGAGTCGGCCCTGGCCCACTTCAAGGCCATGCGCTTCGCCGAGGCCGAGGAGATCTTCCGCCAGCTCAAGGACGAGGGCTTTGAAGCGGTGCTGTGCGCCATGTATGAGGAACGCTGCCAGCACCTGCGCGAGGAACCCCCCGGAGCCGACTGGGACGGCGTTTACACCCACAAGACCAAGTAGCCGCGGCGATTACGTACACGGCGGCCCTGGCCTTGACTTCCGGGCCGCTATGTTCCAATCTACCGCGTTCCATTATCCCCGGCGATGTTGCATCGCCTGAATCCACTCGTTTGACCGGAGGTCCAAAAGGACATGAGCGACTATAAGAGCACCCTCAAGCTGCCGCAGACCGGCTTTCCCATGAAGGCCAACCTGAAGCAGAAAGAACCCGAAACCCTTAAATTTTGGGCGGAAATCAACGCCTACTCGCAGATGGTTTCGGCCAACGAGGGACAGCAGACATATGTTTTGCACGATGGCCCGCCGTACGCCAACGGGCACATCCACATGGGCACGGCCATGAACAAGGTCCTGAAGGACATCGTGGTCAAGTCGCGCAACATGTCCGGCCGCAAGGCCGAGTACGTTCCCGGCTGGGACTGCCACGGCCTGCCCATTGAGCACAAGGTTGAGACGGAGCTGAAGAAAAAGAAGAAGGAACTCCCGGCTGTTGTGGTGCGCAAGCTGTGCCGCGAGTATGCCCTCAAGTATCTGGACATCCAGCGCGGCGAGTTCAAGCGCCTGGGCGTTCTGGCCACCTGGGACCAGCCCTACATGACCCTGGACCCCAAGTACGAGGCCGCCACGGCCCGCGAGCTGGGCAACTTCATGGACAAGGGCTCGGTGATCCGCGGCAAGAAGCCCATCTACTGGTGCTGCTCTTGCCACACCGCCCTGGCCGAGGCCGAGGTCGAATACGCCGACCACTCCTCGCCCTCGGTCTACGTGCGCTTCCCCCTCGCAGACAAGCGCGTGAAGGAACTGCTGCCGGCGAACGCCAAGTACGATCCGGCCAAGACCTTCGTGGTCATTTGGACCACCACGCCCTGGACTCTGCCCGACAACATGGCCGTGGCCGTGCACCCGGAGTTCGACTACGTCTTCGCCGAGGTCGCGGGCAATATCTACCTCATGGCCGCCCGCCTGCTGGCCCCCTGCGCCGAGATCTTCGGCTGGGACGCGCCCAAGGTGCTGGCCACGGTTCCCGGCTCCAAGCTGGAGAACCTGGAGGCCACCCACCCCTTCTACAAGCGCAAGTCGCCCATCATCCTGGGCGACCATGTGACGCTCGACGCCGGCACCGGCTGCGTCCACACCGCCCCCGGCCATGGCCGGGAGGACTACGACGTGGGCCTGAAGTACGGGCTGGAGGTTTACTCCCCCCTGGACGACGCGGGCCGCTTCCTTACGGATGTGGAGTTTTTCGCCGGGCTGAACGTTTTCGAGGCCAACCCCAAGGTCATCGAAAAGCTCAAGCAGGTGGGCAACCTCATCGCGCAGGAAAAAATCACCCACTCCTACCCGCACTGCTGGCGCTGCAAGGAGCCGGTCATCTTCCGCGCCACCACGCAGTGGTTCATCAGCATGGAGGCCAACAACCTGCGCAAGAACGCGCTCTCGGCCATCCACAACGATGTGCGCTGGATTCCCACCTGGGGCGAGGAGCGCATCGCCAACATGATCGAGAATCGCCCGGACTGGTGCATCTCGCGCCAGCGCAACTGGGGCGTGCCCATCGTGGCCCTCATCTGCGAGGACTGCGACGAGGCCTACTTCGAGACCTCCTGGGTCATGGGCGTGGTGGACAAGTTCGCCCAGCACCCCACCGGCTGCGACTATTGGTTCGAGGCCCCGCTGGAGGAGATTGTTCCCACGGACCTGAAGTGCCCGAAATGCGGCCGCACCCACTGGCGCCGCGAAACGGACATTCTGGACGTGTGGTTCGACTCCGGCACCAGCTTTGCCGCAGTGCTGGAGCAGCGCCCGGAGCTCTCCTGCCCGGCCGACCTGTACCTGGAAGGCTCCGACCAGCATCGCGGCTGGTTCCACAGCTCGCTTTTGGCCAGCGTGGGCACCCGCGGCGTGCCGCCTTACAAGTCCGTGCTTACCCACGGCTATGTGGTGGATGGCGAGGGCCGCAAGATGTCCAAGTCCATCGGCAACGTCATCGCCCCCCAGGAAATCATCGACAAACACGGCGCGGAGATTCTGCGCATGTGGGTTTCCGCCGTGAACTACCAGGAGGACGTGCGCATCTCCGATGAGATCCTGAACCGCCTGGTGGACGCCTACCGGCGCATCCGCAACACCGTGCGCTTCCTGCTGGGCAACCTGTCGGACTTCGACCCGGCCAAGGACAGCGTTGCGCCGGAGGCCATGCTGCCCCTGGACCGCTTCGCCCTCGACCTCATCGAGCGCAGGCACAAGACCATCGCCGAGGCGTACGAGGGTTTCGAGTTCCACAAGGTGTACCACACCCTGCACAACCTGTGCACCACGGACCTCTCGGCCTTCTATCTCGACATCATCAAGGACCGCCTTTACGTGTGCGCCGGGGAGGACAGACGCTCCGCCCAGACCGTGCTCTGGCGCGCCCTTATTCTCATGCTGCACGACATGGCCCCGGTGATGAGCTTCACCGCCGAGGAAGCCTACGGCTACCTGCCCGAACAGCACCGCCCGGGCGGCAAGAGCGTGTTCTCCATGCGCCTGCCCGAGCCCTGCGCCCCGCTGAGCGATGCCGACCGGCAGGCCTTTGAGCTGCTGCTGGCCGTGCGCGGCGAGGTGACCAAGGCCATCGAGCCCCTGCGCAAGGCCGGGACCGTGGGCCATTCGCTGGAAATCTGCGCCACCCTGTATGCCGAGGGCGACATCACCACAGCCCTGGCCATGCCCAAGCTGGACCTGGGCGAGTTCTTCATCGTCTCCAAGGTGGAGGTGAAGCCCCTTGCCGAGGCCCCGGCGGAGGCCTATGCCCCGGAGGACATCCAGACCCTGAAGGTTGGCGTGGCCAAGGCCGCCGGCGCAAAGTGCCAGCGCTGCTGGCGCTACGAGGAGAACCTGGGCTCCGACGCGGAGCACCCGGAGATCTGCCCGCGCTGCACCACAGCGGTGAAGGGCGCCGCTTAGGGGCTTATGATGGATTCGCGCCTGAAGACGGCGGCGCTCCTCGCCAGCGCCATAGTCATACCGGACCAGATCACCAAGGCGGTGATCCAGCAGAAGTACGCCCTGTGGGCCACGGACCCGGTGATTCCAGGGTTCTTCAACCTGGTGCACGTGCTGAACAAGGGCGCGGCCTTCGGGTTTTTGAACCAGCCGGACATCACCTGGCAGATAACCTTCTTCGTCACCGTGACGATCTTCGCCGTTGGGTTCATCTACTACCTGCTTACCACTGCGGACCACGGCGACCGGTTCTTCATCTGGGGCCTTGGCCTTGTGCTGGGCGGGGCCCTGGGCAACCTCATCGACCGCCTGCGCTTCGGCCACGTGGTCGACTTCCTGGACTTCTACATGGGCAGCTACCACTGGCCAGCCTTCAACGTGGCGGATATCGCCATCAGTTGCGGGGCGTTTGCGGTGCTGGTTTCGATGTACACAAAGAACCACCGCGACAAGCGGCACCATAAAAAACACGCAGCCAGCCAAGGCTGATGGAGCAAGGCATGTTTTTTGAGCTTCCTGCACTCTCGGGCAGCCAGTGGGCCACCATCCTGGGCGGCATCGGCCTGTTCGCCGTCATCAGCATCTACGCCATCTGGGACGCCTTTCATCGTGACTTCGGGTCCACCAACGCAAAAATGGGCTGGATTCAGCTCGCCGTCATGGTTCCCTTTATCGGTGGCCTGGCGTATTTGATGTTTGGAAGAAAAAGGGGGAGGAAAATCTGATGAACGTAAAACAGAGCCTGAAGCCTGTCCTTTGCACGCTGTGCGCGCTGCTGCTTGCCGGTTGCGCCACCAAAACCGACCTTGAGAACGTGCAAAACCAGGCCTACCGCGACCGCCAGGAAAGCAGGAAAACCATCCAGCGCCTTGAGGAAGACCTTTCCAAGAGCCAGGAGGCCCTGCGCGACGAAATTCAGAAGTCCACCTCCCCGGTGCAGGCGCGCCAGGCCAACACCTGGGCGGAGCTGGAGTCCCTGCGCGTGCAGGTGGCCAAGATGCAGGAAAAGCTTGATACCCTGACCATGAAGTTCAACGCCATGACCACCTCGCAGGACGGCGCGCCCACCCTGGCCGACCTGAACCGCGACGTGGTGAACATCAAGACCGCCCTGGAAAGCCAGTTCGGCATGGACCTGAGCTCTGGCGGAACTTCCGCTCCGGCCGTCACCACGACCACCGAGAAGGGCAAGACCGGGACCAAGATCGAGGTGAGCAAGGCTGCTCCCAAGGAGAAGGAAGCCGAGCAGCCCAAGCTCGACACCGCCGACGCCCTGTACGCCAAGGCCGATGCGTCCTTCAAGGCCAAGAAGTATGAGGAAGCCCGGCAGTACTACTCCGAGTTCGCCACCACCTTCAAAAAGCACGCGAACACCTCCAGCGCCATCTTCTGGGTGGGCGAGAGCGCGTACAACCTGCAGGACTACGGCAAGGCCGTGCTCGCCTACCAGGAAGTCATCGAGAAGTACAAGAGCAGCCCCAAGTACAAGGCCGCCATCCTCAAGCAGGGCATGGCGTTCTACAAGATCGGCAAGGACAAGGCGGGCAAGGCGGTGCTTCAGGATCTCATCGAGCGCTTCCCCACCGCGCCGGAAAGCACCCGCGCCAAGCAGTTCATCAAGGAACACAAGTAGCCCCGGCATACCGGGAAAAGCATAGGGGTTGACCATGAAGGAAGACGTGAGCACCTTCCGCAAAATCGTTTACTTGTCGTTCCCGCCCGAGGTTTCCGGGCGGCCTGTGGTGTGCAATCTGGCCATGCTGCACAACCTGAGCTTCAACATCCTCCGGGCCGAGATCAACCCGCGCCACGATGGCAGCCTGACTCTGGAAATCGCCGGGAGCGAAGTGGATTTCCATAAGGGCATGAGCTACCTGAAGGAAAACGGCGTTCGCATCACCCCGGCCTCGCAAAAGATTTTTCGCGACGACGACCTGTGCATGCACTGCGGCCTGTGCACCTCGCTCTGCCGCACCAAGGCGCTCAGCGTCAATCCGGAGTCCCGGCTGGTGGAGTTCGACGTGGACAAATGCACCGCCTGCGGCATGTGCACCCGCGTTTGCCCTGTGCGGGCCATGGTGCTCGATATGGACGAAGACGAACTGGGCTGATCCCCAAACGAAAGGATCACGGCATGACCAACGACAACGAACTGCTCCAGGAG
The DNA here is from genome assembly GCA_030824035.1 of Humidesulfovibrio sp. Classification (GTDB taxonomy): domain Bacteria; phylum Desulfobacterota; class Desulfovibrionia; order Desulfovibrionales; family Desulfovibrionaceae; genus Humidesulfovibrio. Next base: position 899 of record JAVBYL010000308.1, on the reverse strand, counting down.
CTGATGCGCAAGGTCGCGGACCAGCTTGCAGCCGATCTGCGTGAAAGCATCACCGCCGCCGTGGAGCGCGAGATCTCCAAATCTCTCTCCGCCGCGCTCTTGGAGGGCGAGTTCTACCGCCGCGTCAACGAGGACCTGCAAAAGGGCTTCAAGGACATCTACCAGGAGATCAAGGTCGCCAAGGCCGGGTCCCCCGCCGTGGTGAACGAGGACCCCAACGAGCTGTTCACAAGGGCTTCCAACCAGCTCGATGCCATCATGCAGACCACCGAGACGGCGACGGTGAAGATCATCGACACCATCGAGAATCTGCAAACACTCTCCGACACCCTGGCCGACATCGTGAAATCCTTCGAGCGCGGCGGCGTTTCCAAGGCGGAGCGCGAGAAGCTCGGCCAGATCAACAGCAGTCTCAGCCAGGACCTCATGGAGATCATGACGACCCTGAGCTTCCAGGACCTCACGGGCCAGCGCATCAAGATCATCATCGAAACGATCAAGAAGATTGAGAAAATTGTGCTCGATGTGTACATGACCACGGGTCTGATGATCAAGGCGAGGTCCGAAGCTCCGCCCGAGGAGGCGGACTTCCAGCACCTGCAGGCCAAGGCGCGCGACCAGCTCTCCGAGCTGAAAGGCCCGCAGCTGGAAAGCACCCAGAATTCCGTCGACGACCTGCTGGCCAACCTCGGACTGTAACGAGGCCTGTAAGCTAATCTGTGCTCCTCAGCGGGAGCCCTTGACAGCCAAGGGCTGAAGAAGTATCAATCCCGGCTCACGGGCAATTAGCTCAGCTGGATAGAGCGTCGGCCTCCGGAGCCGAAGGTCGGGCGTTCGAACCGCCCATTGCCCACCAGTTTTCCAAGAGGCTGTACCAGCGGTGGTGTGGCCTCTTTTTT
>JAVBYL010000133.1 GCA_030824035.1 Humidesulfovibrio sp. | reverse complement strand
TACACCGACCTGAGCTCCGAGGCCCAGGTGCGCGAGAACTTCATGCAGTCCGTGGCCTACCTGCGCAAGCTGGGCTACAAGCGCATCTCGCTCAAAACCGGCTCCTACGGCATGGAAGCCCTGGCCATGTCCATCAAATACGCCTCCGACGCGGCCCTGGACCTGCTGACCATCGACGGCTCCGGCGGCGGCACGGGCATGAGCCCCTGGAACATGATGGAGACCTGGGGCGTGCCGAGCATCCAGCTGCACGCCAAGGCGCGTGAATACGCCGCCCTGCTGGCCGCGCGCGGCAAGAAGGTGGTCGACATGTCCCTGGCGGGCGGCTTCTCCCGCGAGGATCATCTGTTCAAGGCCATGGCCATGGGCGCGCCTTACGTCAAGCTCATCTGCCTGGGCCGCGCCATCATGATCCCCGGCTTCCTGGGCGCCAACATCGAGGGCGCGCTGCACCCGGAGCGCCGGGCCAAGGTGTTCGGCAACTGGGACACCCTGCCCAAGACCGTGAGCGACCTGGGCAAGACCCCGGAGCAGATCTTCGCCTGCTTTGAGGACGTGAAGAAGCGCGTGGGCGCCAAGGAGATGAAGAACATCCCCTACGGCGCCATCGCCTTCTGCACCATGGCCGACAAGGTCTCCGCAGGCCTGCAGCAGCTCCTGGCCGGTGCGCGCCGCTTCTCCCTGCCGGAGCTTTCCCGCTGCGACATCGCCGCCGGAAACCGCGAGACCGCCGAGGCCACCGGCGTTCCGTACATCACCGATGTGCAGGACGAGGTCGCCCGGAAGATTCTCGAGTCGTAAGCACCAGTCCCAGGCCCCTCCCTGCTCGTTGGGCGGGGAGGGGCCTTTTGCTTTGGCTTGGCGCGCACCTTTGCGCGTGGTAGCCTGGGCGCAGCGAGTGCAAACGGCCCGCGGGGCATGGTGGCGGCAATGGGCGAGACGAAACGGACCAAGGCGGAACTCCAGGCGGAGCTGGGCCAGCTGCGCGCGGAGCTGGACCTCCTGCAGGTGGACAAGCGTCGCCACGCTTGTCTGGCGGTGGAGCACGAGCTGACCGTGCGCGCCCTGCGCGAGCGCGTGAAGGAGCTCAACTGCCTGTACTCCATCACCCGCCTGGCCCAGCGCGAGGGGCTCTCCCTGGCGGAGTTGCTGGCCGAGGTGGGGGTGCTGGTGTGCGCCTCCTGGCAATACCCGGAGAGTGCCCGCGCGCGCCTGCGCATAGCCGGTGCGCCGGAGGATGGATTAGGCGCCGGGCTAGGCGGCGGATTAGGCGGCGGGCTGGATGGGGCGGGCGCGGAGTACGAGAGCCCGGGCTACCAGCCGGGCAGGCCCCGGCAGCAAAGCCCCATCCTGCTGCGCGGCGAGCGCATCGGCGAGGTGGAGGTGGCGTACCTGGAGGACAGGCCCGAGGCCGACGAGGGGCCGTTTTTGCGGGAGGAGCGCCACCTCATCGACGCCGTGGCCGACACCCTGGGCCGCATTGTGGACGCCCGCCGGGCCGAGGCGCACCTGCGCACCCTGTCTCGCGAGCTCATCAAGGCCCAGGAGACCGAGCGCCAGCGCATCGCCAGCGAGCTGCACGACCACCTGGCCCAGGACCTGGCCACCCTCAAGCTCGGCATGGACGGGATTTTGGAGCGCCAGTACCCCTCCCCGGAGTTGGTGCGCAGCACCCTGCCGGAGCTGGCCAGCGGGCTGGCCTCGGCCATCCAGGACATCCGCGACCTGGCCTACGGCCTGCTGCCGCCGGGCCTGGAGGACCTTGGCCTGGTGAGCACCCTGGCGCGCTACTGCCAGGACATCGTGGCCCGGCACGGCCTGGCCGTGGAGTTTTATGCCGACGGCATGGACGGCCTGCGCCTGAATTTCCAGACCCAGATCAACGTGTATCGCATCGTGCAGGAGTCGCTGGCCAACATCCGCAAGCACGCGCAGGCGTCGCGGGTCACGGTGCGGCTCATCCACTCGCACCCCAGCCTCATCGTGCGCATAGAGGACGACGGGCGCGGGGTGGACCTGGACCAGCGGCTGCACGAGTTTTACCAGCTGAAGAAAATGGGCATTTGGGGCATGCGCGAGCGCGCGCGGCTCCTGGGTGGGCGCATCACCTTCCGGTCGAAGCCGGGCAAGGGCATGCGCATTCTTGTGGAGCTCCCGGCGCAGGGAAGCGGAGGACAAGACGAATGAGCGTGAAGCACAGCCTCGTCATCATCGACGACCACCCCATGTTCCGGGAGGGGGTCAAGGCCATTGTGCGCGGTGGCGCGGGCTACGAAATTTGTGCGGAGGCGGGCACCTGCGCCGAGGGGCTGCTGGCCGTGCGCACCCACCGGCCCGCCCTGGCCCTGGTGGACATCTCCCTGCCGGATGGCAGCGGCATCGACCTGGCGCGCGACATCATGGCCGCCTCGCCGCGCACCCGCGTGGTCATCCTCAGCATGCACTCCAAGGTGGAGTTCATCAGCACGGCGTTCCAGGCCGGGGCCATGGCGTATCTGGCCAAGGAGTCCAGCCGCGACCAGCTGCTGCAGGCCCTGGAGGCCGCCGTGTCCGGTCGGCAGTACCTGGACAGCTCCCTTTCGCCCAAGCTGGTGGCGGAGCTGCTTTCCCCCCCGGCCAGCGAGCCGCGCATGGCCGACGCGGCCTACGGCAGGCTTTCCCGGCGGGAGCAGCAGGTGCTGCGCCTGCTGGCCGAGGGCCACGCCCCCACGGCCATCGCCGAGCGGCTGTTCATCACCCGCAAGACCGTGGAAAACCACCGCACCAACATCCTGAACAAGCTGGGCATCAAGAGCCCGGTGGCCCTGGTGCGCTATGCCGCCCGCCTGGGGCTCATCGACCTTGAGGCCGAGGAATAGGGCAAGCCGAGGAATAGGGCGAGCGGAGGACTAGGGCGGGCAGAGTGTAAAAAAAGGCCGGGAGCGTGGGTGCTTCCGGCCTTTTGCGTGGTCCTTTGCGTGGTCCTTTGCGTGGTCCTTTGCGTGGTCCTTTGCAGGGTGGCGTGGCGGTCAGCTGGAGCAGTCCGACTGGGCGCGCTCGTAGTCGTCCATGCGGCCTATGTCCAGCCAGGCGTCGCGCACGGGGAAAACCCGGGCCTTCTCGCCCCTGGCCACCAGGGTTTCGAATAGCCGGGGCATGTCGTAGGCCTCGCCGTGGGGAATGTGCCGCAGCACGGCGGGGGAAAGGACGTAGATGCCCGCGTTGACGAACACGGTCTGGCTGGGCTTTTCGTCAATGCGCAGGAGCGCGTTGCCCTCGGTGCGCACCACGCCGAAGGGGATCTGCGTGGTGTAGTCGCGCACGCACATGGTCCCGGCCGCGTCGTTCTCGGTGTGGAAGTCCAGCAGGTGCGCAAAGTTCACCTTGGTCAGCAGGTCGCCGTTCATCACCAGGAAGGGCAGGTCCAGCTCCGGCAAAAGCGTCAGCGCCCCGGCGGTGCCCAGGGGCTTGTCCTCGCGCAGGTAGCTGATGCTGGCGCCAAACCGGGCGCCGTCGCCGAAGTGTTCCTCGACCATTTCCGCCTTGTAGTTCACGGAGATGAAAAAGCGCCGGAAGCCCTGGGACAGGAAGTTTTCCAGGATGCGTTCCAGAATGGGCTTGCCGCCCACCTTGAGCAGCGGCTTGGGGCAGGTGTCGGTGAGCGGGCGCAGGCGCTCGCCCCGGCCCCCGGCCATGAGCACCACGGGGTTGGGCAGCTCGCGGGTGGCCAGCAGGCTCATCATGCTTTCCAGGCCCACCACGCGGCCCTCGGCGTCCACAAGGGGCAGCTGGCGCAGCACCTTGGCCTGCATCAGCCCCAGCAGGGTTTCGCGGTCGGCCTCGGGCGGGGCGGTGGTGGGGGTGCGGAACATGATGTCCGTGACCGGGCTGGTGAGGGACTTGCCCGCCAGCAGGGCCCGGCGCACGTCGCCGTCGGTGACGGTGCCGAGCAGCCGCCCCTCGCCGTCCACCACCATGGCGATCTGCAGGCGCGAGGAGTCGATGATGCGCAGCGCTTCCAGGGCCGGGGTCTCCGGGGTGACGAGGACAGTCTTCCACTTGTTCATGGGCGCGCGCTCCCTGGGCGAGGTGTTGCAACCAGCCCGCGGCTAGTAGGTCATCTTCTTTTGCACCAGGGCGGGGCCAAGATCAATGGTGGCGAGAATTTCCGCAATGCGCGGGCCCGCGTTGCCGGAGCCGTAAGGGTTGTCCACCTGGGCGCAATGGGCGCGCCAGCGCTCGTCGTGGATGCCCTTGAGGCAGGCGGCGTAGATCTGGTCCTGGTCGTACTGGGTGTCGATGACGTTGTCCGCGCGGAGGCGGCCCTGCTGGCGGGAGCCGATGTTCACCACCGGGCAGCCGAAGATGGCCGTTTCCTTGATGCCGCTGGATGAGTTGCCCGCGTACACGCCGCGCCCGGCCTTGCCGCAGAGGTGCAGCACGCCGTGGTAGTTGCGCCGTCCCAGGCTCTTGTGCACCTGGATGTTGGGATTGTTCTCCGCCGCCACCTTTTCCAGCTCGGCGATGATGGCTTTGCCGCCCGCGTCGTTGTTGGGGTAGGTGAGGATGACCTGCACGCCCTCCGCCGCCAGCTTGCGCATGGCGACGAGCGCCGGGCGCACCTGGGCGGCGGCGTCCTCGAACTCCGTGGTGACGCTGTGCTGGGTGAAGATGACCACCGGGCGCTCCAGGTCCAGGCCGTAGCGCTGGCGCAGCTCATCCGGGCTGGCGTAGTTGCCCTGGGCGATGAGATCCAGCGCCGGGAAGCCCACGTTGTGCACGCGCCAGGCTTCCTCGCCCAGCTTGCGCACGCGCTCGGCGGCTTCCTCGTTGGTGGTGAAGTGCAGGTGCGCCAGCTTGGTCATGGCGTGGCGCACGCTGTCGTCCAGGGCGCCGCCCTCGGTTATGTCCCCGCCCTCGATGTGCGCGGTGGGAATGCCCATCTGCGTGCCTGCCACCACGGCGGCCAGGCCCTCGAAGCGGTCGGCGTAGACGATGAAGAAATCGGGGCGCAGGGTGTCCAGGCTTTCGGACAGGCTCACGATGCCCGTGCCGATGGCCTCGGCAGTGGCGGCCAGCGTGTCGTGGCGCATGGTCATCTTCACCTCGGCGTGGATGGCGAAGCCGTCCTTCTCAATCTCGCCCTTGGTGGCGCCGAAGTCCTCGTCGAGGTGCGCACCGCCCACGAAGAGGTAGCCCTCCAGGGCCGGGTGGGCGTTGATGGCCTTGATGATGGGGAACTGCAGGCCGTACTCGGCGCGGTTGCCGGTGAAGATGGCGATTTTGCGCTTCTGGGTCATGGTGTCCTACGTGTTTTGTGGCGTATGGTTATGGGCGATGTGGCCGGGGGCCATGCAGAGCTCCAGGCCCTGGCGCAGGCGCACCCGTGGCCGCCAACCCGTGAGATTATGCAGGCGGCTGTTGGCCAGCACCAGGTGCGAGGCGCGCGCTTGCTCCGTGTTTGCCCGTTCTTGCGGCAGGCGCGGAATATGGAAAAGTTCGGCGCAAAGGTCAACCAGCGCGCCTATGCCCGTGCCCTGGCCCGTGGACAGGTTGGCCGTGAGGCAGCCTGTTTGTCCATGTGCATTCTGTCCGCCCGCAGCCTGTCCATATGCAGCGAGGCCCAGGCGGATCAAGCCCTCGGCGGCTTCGGTCACGTACAAGAAGTCGCGCACCGGGCTTTCGTCCCACACCTTGAGCGGCCCGCCGGAGCGCGCCTGGGCCAGCACGCGGCCCACCACGGTGTTCTCGCCACTTTCCGGGCCGTACAGGTTGGACAGGCGGCAGATGGCCCCCGTGAGCGGGCGCCCTTGGCAGGCCGCGCGCACCAGCCCCTCGGCCTCGATCTTACCGCGCGCGTACTCGGCCGCGGGCAGCAAGGGGTCGTCCTCCGTGGCCGGGCGGCTCAGGCCGTCGCCGTACACTATGCCCGTGGAAGGGAACACGAAGGTGCAGGAAAGCCCGGCCAGCGCGGCCAGCGCCTGGGCCACCAGGTCCACGTTGAGCCGTTTCGCCAGCTCCGGGTCGCGCTGGCAGGTTCCGGCATCGGCCAGGCCGGCCAGATGCAGGAACAGCGCCGGGCCTTCTGCCTGCTTTTCCGCCTGTCCTTTCGGCTCTCCAAGGAACGCGGCGGCCTGGCGCAGGGCTCCGGGCAAATCAGCCGCGCCCTCGGCGCTGTGCGCCAGGCCCCTGGGCAGCGCGCCGGGGTAGGGCCGCGTATCGATGCCCAGCACCGTCGCGCCCTGGTCCAGCAGCTGGCGCGTCGCCTCCCGTCCCAGAAGGCCCAGGGAGCCGAAGACCACGGCGCGCCGGACGGGTGCGGGAGTGTTGGCGGTAGGCTGCGTGGTTTCGGGCACGGGTGGTCCTAGATGTTGTACTGGTCGGCCTTGTAGGCCTTGCGGTTTTTCGGGTCGGCGAACCACTGCGCCGTTTCGGCCAGGCCCCGGTCGAAGCCGTCGAGCCCGCCGTATTCCGGCCGCCAGCCGCAGAGCTTGGCCGCCTTGGCGTTGCCCGCGAACAGGCGCTCCACCTCGCTCTTTTCCGGGCGCAGGCGCGCCTGGTCGCACTCGATGTCGATATCCGCGCCCATGACGTGGGCGATGCGCCGGGCCGTGTCGCCGATGCTGACCTCAAACCCGCTGCCCACGTTGATGACCTCGCCGATGGCGGCGTCGGACTGGGCCACGGCGATGAAGCCGCGCGCGGTGTCGGTGACGAAGTTGAAGTCCCGCGTGGGGGTAAGCGCCCCGAGCTTGATGCAGCGCTTGCCCGCCGCGATCTGCGTGATGATGGTGGGGATGACGGCGCGGGCGCTTTGGCGCGGGCCGTAGGTGTTGAAGGGCCGGATGACCGCCACCGGGGTGCCGAAGGCGGCGTGGAACGAGAGCGCCAGCTGGTCCGCCCCGATCTTGGTGGCGGAGTAGGGCGACTGGCCCTGGAGGGGGTGGTCCTCCGTGATGGGGACGAAGCGCGCCGTGCCGTACACCTCGCTGGTGGAGGTGTGCACCACCTTTTGCACGCCCAGGTCACGCGCGGCTTGCACGATGTTCAGCGTGCCGGTGACGTTGGTCTGCACGTAGGTGTCCGGCGAGTGGTAGGAGTAGGGGATGGCGATGAGGGCGGCCAGATGCAGCACCACGTCGCAACCGCGCATGGCCGTGCGCACGCCGTTGCCGTCGCGCACATCGCCCTGGAACACGTCCAGGCTCTTTTTCAGCTCCGGCTCAAAGCTGTCCAGCCAGCCCCAGGAGCTGAAGGCGTTGTAATGCACAAAGGCGCGCACATCGTGCCCCTGGCGGATGAGCATCTCGGTCAGGTGCGAGCCGATGAAGCCGCCCGCGCCGGTGACGAGGATCTTTTTGCCCTTGAGGTCCATTATTTCTTCCCGCCTTCCACCTGTTGCCAGGTGATCTGGGTGTCCTTGTCCATGTCCGCCGCGGCCACGCGGCCCAGCAGGCCCTCGAAGTGCTCGGCCAGAATCTGGCCCGTGCCGGGGCGCTTGACCCACAGGTTGGCCTTGCTGAAGGCCTCGCCCTTCTTGATGGGCGCGATGGTGACGCAGGAGGCGTAGGCGAAGTCGATGGTCACCTGCTCTTCCGGCAGGATGGCCTTGGTGCCGCCGCGCGCCTTTTGGATGATGGCGCTGCCCTCGATGAGCTGTTTCATCTCCGCCGGGTCCATGGAAAGGAACACGTCCGGGCCGGGCCAGGCCTTGTCGGAGGTGAAGTGGCGCTCCAGCATGGTGGCACCCAGGGCCGCCGCGCCCAGGCAGGGGTAGATGGTCAGGGTGTGGTCGGAGAGACCCACCACCGCGTCGGGGAAGGCGTCCATCAGCTCCACCATGGCCCCCAGGCGAACCTTCTCCGGCGGGGTGGGGTACATGCTGGTGGTGTGCATCAGCCCGAAGGGAACCTTGCGGGCGCGCAGAATGTCCACGGAGCGGCGCACGTTGTCCATGCTGTTCATGCCGGTGGAAAGAATGACCGGCTTGCCGAAGCTGGCGATGTGGTCCACCAGCGGGTAGTTGTTGCACTCGCCGCTGCCGATCTTGTAGGCGGGCACGCCCATGCCCTCCAGGCGGTCCGCCGCGGCGCGGGAAAAGGGCGTGGAAAGATAGATCATGCCCAGGCTGTGCACCAGGTCCATGAGCTTGCGCTCGTCGGCCTCGCCCAGCTGGCAGCGGTCCATTATCTCGTATATGGAAACGTCCGCGTTGCCGGGGATGACGGCCTTGGCCTGCGGGCTCATCTCGTCCTCCACCACGTGGCACTGGAACTTCACACACTCGCAGCCCACGGCGGCCGCGTCGCGCACCATGCGCTCGGCCTTGGCGTAGTCGCCCTCGTGGTTGATGCCGATCTCGGCGATGACGAGGGGGGCGAAGTCCGGCCCGATGTGGCGTCCGGCGATGGTGATCTGCGGCATGTGCGGCTCCTTTTCAGTGCGGGAGAATGGCCCGGACCATAGTGAAAAGCGCGCGGGGAATCAAGGCG
>JAVBYL010000125.1 GCA_030824035.1 Humidesulfovibrio sp. | reverse complement strand
GGGGAGCGCGGGCGCGTGGAGGTGTACGGCACGGACTACGACACGCCGGACGGTTCGTGCATCCGCGATTTTCTGCATGTGATGGACTTGGCCGAGGGCCATGTGCATGCGGTGGAACGGCTCCTGCATCAAGAGGGGCTGTTCACGGCGAACCTGGGCACGGGCCGGGGCTACAGCGTGCTCCAGGCTGTGGAGACCTTTGCCCGCGTGGCCGGGCGCGAGGTTCCCTGGCGGGCCGCACCGCGCCGCCCCGGCGACATTCCGGTGTGCTACGCCGCCGTGGAGGCCGCCCGTGAGCTCTTGGGCTGGAGCGCCCGCAGGGGGCTGGAGCAGATGTGCGCCGACTCCTGGCGCTGGCAGGAAATGGGCCGCATGGGCTAGCCGTGGCGTTTTCCGCCGCCGCTTGGGCCGTGGCGGAGCGTGTGTTGCATTCAAGTGATTTGCCGCCGAGTACAGGAAAAAACGTCCGGGGGCGCAAGGAGTATGGGTTTGCCAGGTCGCGTGCTTGTTCTCATGTACCACCGGGTGGCCGTGTTGCCGGCCGATCCGCAGCTTTTGGCCGTAACGCCGGAGCGCTTTGAGGCGCAGTTGGGCGTGCTCCGGGCCTCGGGCCTTCGGCCCACGCGGCTGTCCGAGCTGGCCAGCGCGGACACCTGGCCGGAGAGCGATGGCGTGGTGTTGACCTTCGACGACGGCTATGCCGACAATTTCCTCCACGCCCGCGAGCGGCTGGTGCGCAACAATATGCCCGCCACCTTCTTCATCGCCACGGACTGCCTGGGCGGGCGGGGCGAGTTCTGGTGGGACGAGCTGGAAGGCCTGCTGCTGGCGGACCCCACGGCGGAGGAGGGGGCCGGAGCCTGGGACGTGTTGCGCCCGCCCGTTTCCCCCCGCCAACAGGCGTACCTGGATGCCTGCAATCTGCTGCGGCCCCTGCCCAAGGGCGAGCGGGAGCGGGAGTTGGAGCGGCTGCGGGCCTCGGCAGGCGGCAAGGCTCTGGCCAGGGAACTGTTCCGGGGGCTGACGGAGGACGAGCTGCGCGGGCTGGAGCTGCCGGGCCTGCTGGACATCGGCGGGCACACCCGGTCCCATGCACAGCTCTCGCGCCTGCCCGTGGAGCAGCAGCGGGAGGAGATTCAGGGCGGCGCGCAGCTTTTGGCCCGGTGCCTGGGCCACGGTGTGGAGACCTTTTCCTATCCCTTCGGCACCAGCGCGGACTTCACCAGCCAAACGGCGGAGCTTGCGCGGGAGGCGGGGTTTCGCGTGGCCTGCGCCAATTATCCGGACTTCGCCCAGGTGCGGACCGACCCCATGGCCCTGCCCAGGTGCATTGTGCGCAACTGGGACGGCCCAACCCTTGCCGCGCAGCTGGACCGGTGGCGCGCGGGGCAGTTTTGATGAGCGCGCTCCGCATTACGCACATCAACACCCACGTTTCGGCGGGGGGGGCGGCCAAGGTGGCCTGGCGGCTGGCCGAGGCCCAACGCGCCGCGGGGCACAACGCCCACATCCTCGCCGGGCACGCCCTGGCCGGGTATCCGCATGGCAGCGCCTTCGACCCCCGGCCCGACCCTCTGCTGGAGCGCCTGTGCCGGCAAACCGGGCAGTTGTACCATCACTTTCAGGGCAGCCACGCGCTGCTGGAGCACCCCCTGGTGGCCGGGGCGGATGTGCTGCACCTGCACAACCTGCATGGCGACTACTTCAACCCGTTCTCCCTTGTTCCGCTGGCCCTGGCCCGCCCGGTGCTGTGGACCCTGCACGACATGCAGGCCCTCACCGGCCGCTGCGCCCATTCCTTCGACTGCGAGGGCTGGGCCGGGGACTGCGGCGGCTGCCCGCGCCCTGAAACCTACCCGGCCACCATTTCGACCACCAGTGTGGACTCCGCAGCACTCCTGCTGCGGCACAAGGCGCACCTGGCGGCGGTGAGCCCGGTGTTTTTGGCCGTGCCCTCCCGCTGGCTGCAGCGCAAGGTGGAGCGCAGCATCCTGGCCGCGTTGCCTTGTCGGCTCATCCCCAATTTTTGCGATACCGGCGTGTTCGCCCCAAGCCACAAGCGCCGTGCGCGCCAGCGCTTCGGCCTGCCGGAGGACGCCGTGCTGGTGGGCGCCTCGGCCCATGGCGGCCCCCTGGGCAACCAGTGGAAGGGCGGCGATGCCTCGCGCCAGGCCATTCTGGCCCTGTTGGAGCGCAACCCCGCCATCCGCTTCGTCAACATCGGCGCGCAGGGGCCCAGCACCCAGCCCTGGCTCATCAACGTGCCGCATCAGGAGTCGGAGGCCGACCTGGCCGAGGCGCTGAGCGCGCTGGATTTGTTCCTGTACACCCCGGTGGCGGACAACTGCCCCCTGGTGGTTCTTGAGGCGCTGTCGTGCGGGCTGCCCATCGCCACGTTCGGCGTCGGGGGCATTCCGGAGCTGGTGCGCCACGGCGAGGACGGCTGGGTGGCCCCGCCAGACGACGTGGCCGACCTTGTGCGCGGGGCCTGGACCCTGCTGACCGACCACGAGCGCCGCGCGGCGTGTTCTCGCGCCAGCAGGTCGGGCGCGGTGGAGCGCTTCGATACGGGCAAGGCCCTGGGCGCGTATATGGCTTTTGCGGCGGAGGCGCAGGAGGCACACCGCCGGGCCTCGTCGCGGCCTGTTCCGCTCGCGCTGGAGGCGTTGCCCCCGGTGGTGAGGAGCAGGGCGTTCATGGAGGCCGTGGCGGGCCTGGAGCGGCGCGGCCTGGTGCGGAACACGGGGCCCTGGCCCAGGGAGTTCCCGGAGCCCACCCAGCTGGACCTGGAGTCACTGTGCGCCCATGCCGAGGCCTGCCTGAAGGCCGGGCAGCCCGCCCGCGCCTGGCCCCTGTTTGCTGCGGCCCTGCGCAAGGATCCCGGCGAGGCGCGCGCGCGCGCCGGATTTTTGGCGGCGGCGCAGGCCCTTGGCGTGGAGCTTCCTCCTGGCCTCGCGGAGTTGGGCCCAGGCATCGCGGAGCTGGCCCCTGACGGCCAGGGCGGCGAGGCGCCGCCGCGTCTGAACGCCTGGATTGCCCAGTGGCTGGGGGCATCATGAGAGGGAGACGGATGATTATTGGCCCGCGTCTTTCCCTGCATGCCGGGGTGCGGCCATGAGCAGGCCGCTGCGCATCCTGCTGGGCCAGCTTGGCGCCAACGGCGACTGCCTGTACGCCACCACCCTGGCCCGGCAGATCAAGCACGACCACCCGGACTGCCACCTCACCTGGTGCATCAGTTCGCTGTGCAGCCACCTGCTGGTGAACAATCCGGATGTGGACGAGGTGTGGGAGTACCCCATGCCGAGCAGGCTGGAGAACGCCACACGCTGGAAGCAGCTGGAGCGGGAGGCCGCGCAGTTGGTTGGCCAGGGGCGATACGACCGCGCCTATCTCCCCCAGCTGTATCCCGCCAACATGCAGAACTACGACGGGACCATCCGGCCCAGCCTGCTGCGGGGGTATGGCGCGCCCCTCACCGTGCCTGTGCGCTCGGTGCTGCGGCCAACGGAGCAGGAGCAGGAGCGCGTGCGGGCCTTTGCCTCGGCCACCGGCCTGGGCGGCTACGAGCACCGCGTTTTGTTCGAGTGCGCCTCAAGCAGCAACCAGTCCTTCGTCACGCCCCAGTTCGCCCTGGAGGTGGCGCAGCGGCTGACGCGCCGCCTGCCCGGAGCCTGTGTCATCCTGTCCTCGCACCAGCCGGTGCGCTCGGACAACCCGGCCATCATCGACGGCAGCGTGCTCAGCATCCGCGAGACGGCCTGCCTGCCGCCGCTGTGCACCCTGTTTGCCGGGTGCGGCAGCGGGCTCACCGTGGTGGCCACAACCACGGAGCAGGCCCCCCAGGATCTGCCTGTGGTGCAGTTCCTGCTCAAGGGCACGTCGGTGTACGCCTCCTTTGCCGAGGATTTTCGCCACTGGGGCCTGGGCGACGAGCGGTTCATCGAAACGGCGGACGAAGACCCGGAACACGGGGCGGAACTTTTGGAAATGGTGTGCCGCGAGGGCGTGGCCGCTGCGCGCAAGGCCTACCACGCGCCGCTGGCCGTGACCTTCGGGCACTACCTGAGCCTGGTGCGGCCCCTGCTGCTGGACCTGGGCAGGAATGTCGACGCCGCCCGCTCGCTGCTGCTGGTCACGGAGCGCTTCGGCTGGGATGAGACCCTGCTGGAGTATGCCTGGCGCGAGGTGCTGCCCGCCCTGACCGGGCCTGACCGCCAGCCCGTGGCCGATGGCGCGCTGGTGCTCGCCCGGCTGTACGATGCCATGAACGTGGCGCAGGGCGCGCCGGGCCAGGCCCAGAGCTATTATTTCGATGTGGCCAGCGCCGGTTCCAGGCCCCTGCCCCTGGGCATCGCGGTGGACGGCCGGCGCAACGTGGGCCTGCTGGAGGCCACGCTGGACAAGGCCGTGCGCGCCATCGACGAGGAAATCCGCCTGCATGGCGAGGACTGCCCGCAAAAGCTGCGCGGCGAGGCCGTGGGCCAGGGCGCGATTACCGGCGCTTGGCGCGTGGCTCCTCCTGCGGCGCTGCTTGCGCGGCCCGCGCCCGCGCCGGAGGCCATGCCCCGGAGCGAGGTGGAGGAGCTTCGCAAGCTGAGCGTGGAGCAGGCGGCGGAGATTCAAGGTGCGTCTGCCCCGCCGTGGCTCAGCCTGTGCCGGGCTGCCGGGGTGGTGCTGGTGACACCCGTGCCCGCCCTGCGCAAGGCTCAGCTGGCTTTGGCCGGGCCGGGCGAGGCCCCTGTGCTGGTTCTGTCGGCCCGCTATGGCGAGGCCCCGCGGCACAATGGCGGCCCGCTTCGTCCCGAGGCGGACAGCTTTGTGCACTGGGTGGGACACCAGGCCCTGGGGGCGGAGGTTTCCCTGTACCTTTTCGAGCCGTACCTTGACCGGGATGTGGATGCGGCGCTGCTGCGCGGGTTGCTCCGGCCTGGGCAGGGCGTGGGCTTCCTGCCCGGCGGTCCTGCTCCAGCCCTGGAGGGCTTGGGCGAGGCGCAGACGCGGGCGAACGCGGTGCTGTACCCCCGGCCCGGTGAAGGCTGGCTGGCGGGGCCCCCCAGGCTGGAGTCCGGCCTGGCCTGGCCGCGCATCTCCGTGGTCATGCCGAGCTTCAACCAGGCCCGTTTTGTGCGCCAGGCCCTGGACTCGGTTTTGGATCAGCGGTATCCGGACCTGGAGGTCATCGTGCTGGACCCCGGCTCCACGGATGGCACGCGGGAGATTTTGGAGGAGTACCGGCCAAGGCTGAGCCGCCTTGTGCTGGAGCCGGACGCCGGGCAGTCCGACGCCTTGCAGCGGGGCTTTGCGCTGGCCAGCGGCGCGGTGCTCACCTGGCTGTGCACGGACGACCGGCTGGAGCCGCTTTCGTTGTTCCACGCGGCGGCGGCCCTAAGCCGCCACGGCACGGATCTGGTGGCGGGGGGGTGTCTGCGCATCGACGAGGACGGGCGGGAGCTTTTCCGGCACCATTGCTCGCTGCCGCTTGGGCGGGCGTGCAGGCTGCGCGCCCAGGACATGATGGACTTTCTTGGCTCGTGGCAGCGGGGCAATTACTTTTACCAGCCCGAGGTCTTCTTCACCGCCGACATTTGGCGGCGGTCCGGGGCCATGCTTTGGAAAGAGGCGTATTACGGCATGGACTATGACCTCTGGGTGCGCATGGCCTTGGCCGGGGCGAGCATCGTCCACGTGCCGCAGGTTTTTGCGGCCAGCAGGGAACAGGCGCAGCAGAAGACCTGCCTGGACGGCAAGCGGCGGCCCTACCTGTTCCAGATCGGCAATTTTCTTCGGGCCTATTCCGGCATGGTGCGGGCCATGAAGTCCGGGGCGGGTAAACTTTAATCCCAGGCGGTGTCATGCATCCGAGAATCATCAAAAGGTGCCGCGTGTGCGGCAACCCAAGCCTTGAAAAGACCATGGACTTCGGAGAGCAGTACCTCCAGGGTTCCTTTGTGAAGCCGGGTTGCCAGATGCCCCCCAAGCGCAAGCTGCCCCTGGAGCTTGTGCGCTGCGACCCCTCGGCCCAGGAGAACGCCTGCGGCCTTTTGCAGCTGGCCCACACCTTCCCGCCGGAAATCCTCTACGCCAACTACTGGTACCGCTCCGGCACCAACGCCACCATGCGCAACCATCTGGTGGGCATAGTGGGGAGTGTTTTGGAGGTGCTGGGCGCCACGGAGCAGGACCGCAAGGTGCTCGACATCGGCTGCAACGACGGCACGCTGCTTGCGGCCTACCCGGCGCATTTCGTCAAAATCGGCGTGGACCCCTCGGACATAGCGCGGGAGATTCCGCCACCGGCCCAGGTTATCAACACCGTGTTCCCCTCCCCGGACGCCATGGCCGCCATCGGGGAGCACAGCGTGGATGTGGTGACCAGCATCGCCATGTTCTACGACCTGGACGACCCCGTCGCCTTCGCCAGGGCTGTGGGGGCGCTGCTCAAGCAAGACGGCGTGTGGGTGCTGGAGATGTCGTACCTGCCGCTGATGCTGGCCAAGAACGCCTTCGACACCGTGTGCCACGAGCACCTGGAGTACTACTCCCTGGACGTGCTGGAGCACATCATGCGCCAGGCGGGGCTCAAGATCTTCAAGGCCAGCCTGAACGAGATCAACGGCGGCAGCATCCGCTGCTACGTGTGCAGGCAGGAGAGCCTGGCCTTCGGCACGCCGGAGGCTTCCTCGTTCCTCAGCTGGCTGCGCATCCGCGAGTTTGAAATGGAGCTGGACACGCCCACGCCCTACCAGACCTTCCAGCAGCGGGCCGAGGCCCTGCGCCGCGAGACCACCGTGCTGCTCACCCGCCTGCGGTCCGATGGCGCGCGCATCCATGTGTACGGCGCTTCCACCAAGGGGAACGTGCTGCTGCAATGGTATGGGCTGAACCGCCTGTGGATAGAGGCCGCCGCGGACCGCAATCCCATCAAGGTGGGGGCGAGCACCCTGGGCACAGGCATCCCCATCATCGACGAGGCCAGCTCCAGGGCCATGAAGCCGGACTACTACCTGGTGCTGCCGTGGCATTTTTTGCCGGAGTTCCTGCGCCGCGAGCGCGAGACCGTCCGCTCCGGCACAAAGCTCATCGTGCCGCTGCCGGAGCTGTGCGTGGTGGAGGAATCGAACATCGAGGAGATCATCGCCCAATGCGACGCCAGCGAGGTGCCGGGCGTGAACTCAGCGGAACTGCTCATCGCCGGGTACCGCGCATGACGCGAAGCCTCGTGCTTGGTGCGGGCGGCCAGGACGGCAGCTATCTTGCCGAACACCTGGCGCGGCGCGGCCACGAGGTTGTGGGCGTGGGGCGCTCCGCTGGCCCCGGGCCCTTTGCGCCCGTCAATTTGGCAGTACCCGCCAATTCGCCCGTGGGCGCGTATCGCTACCGCTGCCTGGACGTGGGCGATGGCCCGGCCCTGCGCGCGTTGTTGGAGCAGGAGGCCCCGGACAGGGTGTTCCACTTTGCCGCCGTGCACGGGGCCGCCGGGTTTTCCTACGAGCCGGTGTGGGGGCAGGCCCTGGCCGTGAACACCGGCGCCCTGCACACGGTGCTGGAATACGCGCGCCAAAGCGGCAGGCCCGTGGGGGTGGTGTACGCCAGCTCCAGCAAGGTGCTGGGCGCGCCCCTGCGCGGCACGCTGAACGAGGACTCGCCGCGCCGCGCCACCTGCCTGTACACCATCACCAAGCTGGCGGCGGAGGAGCTGCTGCGGCAATACCGCGCGCGGCACGGGGTGGCGGGGAGCATCCTCACCCTGTTCAACCATGAGTCGCCACGCAGGCCGCAGGACTTCCTGTTCGCGCGCTTGGCCCGGGAGCTTGCCCTGTGCCTGGCCGACCCGGCGCATGTGTTCACCGTGCGCACGCTGGATTTTTACTGCGACTGGGGCGCGGCCGAGGAATACATGGACCTGGTGTGCGAGCTTGCGGAGCGCGCGCCCGGGGAGGATGTTCTGCTGGCAAGCGGAGTGACCTGGCATGGCCGGGAGTTCGTGCGGGAGCTGTTCGCCCGGTATGGGCTGGACGCCAAGGCCCATGTGCGGGAGGCCGAGCCGGTTTCGATCCCGGCGGCGGAGTTTTTCCAGGCGGACATAACGCGGCTGGCGCGGCTTGTGGGAAGTGGGCCCCGGCTTTCCGCCCACAGCGTTCTGGAAGCAATGGTCGCCGAACTCACGGGCGGCGCAAGGCCGGAGGTGCGGGCATGACGGCACAGGAGACGATTTCCGCGATGCTTGGGCAGCTGGCCCGCACGCAGCAGGTGCAGCTGATGCTGGCCGGACGCCAGGCCAGCTGGGCCTTGCGGGGCCGCTCGCTGGACTGCCTGGCCGATGCCGAGTTCAAGGTGTTTTCCCAGTTCGGGGAGGACGGCATCATCGAATGGCTGGTGCAGAACCTGCCCGAGGGCGACGAGCGCTTCGTGGAGTTCGGGGTGGAGGACTACAGCGAGGCCAACACGCGCTTCCTGCTCCAGAACCGCAACTGGAAGGGGCTCATCCTGGATGGCGGCGAGCGGCACCTGGAGCG
>JAVBYL010000298.1 GCA_030824035.1 Humidesulfovibrio sp. | reverse complement strand
CCGCTGAAGGAATGCAAGGAGGCTGTGGAGCGCCGCTACCTGGAGCACCTGCTGCGCCGCACCGGTGGGGATGTGCAGCGCGCCGTGGAGTCCTCGGGCCTGTCGCGCTCGCACCTGTACGCCCTGCTCAAGAAGTGGGGGCTCTCCGTGGACGGCCCGGGCATCGGCACCGGCGAGCCCCAGGGCTAAGGCCCGCCTCGCCAACGTCGACCGCCTCGCCAACAACGCCCGTTCCGCCAACAACGCTCGTTCCGCCAACAACGCTCGTTCCGCCAACAACGCCCGTTCCGCCAATAACGCCCGTTCCGCCAATAACGCCCATTTTGCCAACGTCACCAACTTCGGCCATGGCGCCCGCTCCTCCAGCCGCACCACGGCTGCCGCGGGCCTTTGCCCTGCAACCCGCCGCTTTTCCATACGTTCACGAAATCGTCACGTCTTCTTCGTCCATTTTTTCAGACTGACCCCCTCGGCTTTTCCTGCGGGGCGGGTGTTCACTCCGGATTTTCGGTCCGGGATTGCGGCAGGTTTGCGGCTACAGTGACACATTATGCCGCATTTTCACGTTTTTTACCCGCCAGGGGCCGTGTCTGATAAAATGGATTGCCACCTCCCGGCTGGGGCGGAATTCCGGCATAAGCTGGCTAACATGCGGTGAATCCTTCACTTTCAACACCTCTGGCACGTTAGTTGCCTTGAAGAAGAAACAATCGTGCCCGGCCCCCCGCCGGAGTGAACGCCGCCACACGCAGGAGAAAACAATGAACGACGCGCTGCTGAAAGATTTCCAGGCCCTGGTGGGCAAAGAAAACGTCATGGAGAGCGAGGCCGACACCTTCTCCTACGCATACGACGCCGCCGTGCTCGATCCCGTTGTTCCGGGCCTGGTCGTGCGCCCCACGACCCGCGAGGAGCTGGGCAAGGTGGTCAAGCTCTGCAACGACAACGCGCTTCCCATCACCGTGCGCGGCAGCGGAACCAACCTCTCCGGCGGCACCATCCCCAGCAAGGGCGGTGTGGTCATCCTCACCAACGCGCTCAACAAGATCATCGAGATCAACGAGGCCGACCTCTACGCCGTGGTCGAGCCGGGCGTCATCACCGCCAAGTTCGCCGCCGAGGTGGCGGCGCGCGGCCTGTTCTACCCGCCCGATCCGGGCAGCCAGGCCGTTTCCACCCTGGGCGGCAACGTGGCGGAGAACGCCGGCGGCCTGCGCGGCCTCAAATACGGCGTCACCAAAGACTACGTCATGGGCGTGAATTTTTTTGATGTGGACGGCGAGATCGTGAAGAGCGGCTCCCGCACCGTCAAGTGCGTCACCGGCCTCAACCTGGCCGGGCTCATGGTGGGCAGCGAGGGCACCCTCGGCGTGTTCGAGACCATCACCCTGAAGCTGACCCCGCCGCCCCTGGCCGCCAAGGCCCTGATGGCCATCTTCGACGACGTGAACAAGGCCTCCGAGACCGTGGCCGCCATCATCGCCGCCAAGATCGTGCCCGCCACCCTCGAGTTCATGGACAACTTCACCATCCGCACCGTTGAGGACTTCGCCCACGCCGGCCTGCCGGTGGACGCCCAGGCGCTCCTGCTCATCGAGGTGGACGGACACCCCGGCCAGGTGGCCGACGAGGCCGAGAAGGTCGAGGCCATCTGCAAGAAGCTGGGCGCCACGCGCATTCAGGTGGCCAAGGACGCCGCCGAGCGCAACAAGGTGTGGGAGGCCCGCCGCGCGGCCCTTTCCGCCCTGGCCCGTGTGAGTCCCACCACCGTGCTGGAAGACGCCACCGTGCCCCGCAGCA
Organism: Humidesulfovibrio sp.; assembly: GCA_030824035.1. Taxonomy (GTDB): domain Bacteria; phylum Desulfobacterota; class Desulfovibrionia; order Desulfovibrionales; family Desulfovibrionaceae; genus Humidesulfovibrio. The sequence goes on along the minus strand of JAVBYL010000298.1, from coordinate 6,810 downwards.
AGATTCCCGCCATGATGCACGCCCTGAGCGGCATCGCCAGCAAGTACAAGCTCACCATCGGCACCTTCGGACACGCGGGCGATGGCAACCTGCACCCCACCATCCTCACCGACCGCCGCAACACCGAGGAGTGGCACCGCGTCGAGGCCGCCATCGACGAGATCTTCGAAGTGGCCCTGGGCCTGGGCGGCACGCTCTCCGGCGAGCACGGCATCGGCCTGGCCAAGAGCAAGTACATGGAAAAGGAAACCAGCCGCGCCACCATCCTGTATTCCCGCCGCCTCAAGAAAGCCCTGGACCCCAAGGGCATTCTGAATCCCGGCAAGATCATCGGGGAGTAAGCCATGGCGGACATGCAAAAATTGCTGAAACTGCTGGGAGAGCTGGATGACCAGCTGGTGAGCTGCATGCGCTGCGGCATGTGCCAGGCCGTGTGCCCCATCTATGGGCAAACCGGCCGCGAGGCGGACGTTGCGCGCGGCAAGATAGCCCTGCTGGAAGGCCTGGCCAAGGAGCTGGTGAAGGACCCGGCCGGCGTGCAGGACAAGGTCACCCGCTGCCTGCTGTGCGGCTCGTGCGCGGCCAACTGCCCCAGCGGCGTGAAGGCCCTGGACATCTTCCTCAAGGCTCGCACCATCCTCACCGGCTACATGGGGCTGTCCAAGGTCAAGCAGGCCATCTTCCGCGGCATGCTCACCAAGCCCAAGCTGTTCAACAAGCTGCTTGGCGTGGCGGGCATGTTCCAGGGGCTGTTCACCACCCCGGTGAACGACATCATCGGCTCCTCCTGCTCCAAGTTCCTGGCCCCCGTGCTGGGCGACCGCCACCTGATGCTGCTGGCCAAGACCCCGCTGCACAGCGAGGTGCCCAGCCTGGACACCCCGGCGGGCAAGAGCGGCCTCAAGGTGGCCTTCTTCCCCGGCTGCCTGGCCGATAAGATCTTCCCCCGCGTGGGACATGCCGTGCTCAAGGTGCTGAAGCACCACGGCGTGGGCGTGTACATGCCGGAGGGGCAGGCCTGCTGCGGCATTCCGGCCCTCTCCAGCGGCGACCGCGAGAGTTACGACAAGCTGGTGCGCGCCAACCTTGAGGTGTTCGCCAAGGGGAACTTCGACTACCTGGTGACGCCCTGCGCCACCTGCACCTCCACCATGAAGAAGATTTGGCCCATGATGGCCGAGGGCATGAGCAAGGCCGAGCAGGAGACCATCAAGGCCCTTTCCGCCAAGATCATGGACGTGAACGCCTTTGTGGTGGACAAGCTGGGCCTCACCGCGCCCCAGGCGGCGGAGGGCGCGCAGACCGTCACCGTTCACGACCCCTGCCACCTCAAGAAGTCCCTGGGCGTTTCCGCCCAGCCGCGTACGGTGCTTTCCATGAACACCGGCTGCAAGATTGTGGAAATGAACGCCAGCGACGCCTGCTGTGGCTGTGGCGGCAGTTTCACCTTGCAACATGCCGATATCTCCGCAAAAATAGGCAAGCAGAAGCGCGACAACATCGCGGCCACCGGCGCCAAGGTCGTGGCCACGGGTTGCCCCGCCTGCATGCTGCAGATTTCGGACATGCTCTCCCGCAGCGGCGACCGCATCGCGGTGAAGCATCCCATGGAAATCTACGCGGAGAGTCTGTAGCGAGAGGTCCCCTCCCGGCACCGGGGGCCCCCGCCCCGTCCCCCTCAAGACATCCCGGTGCCGGGAGAACCCATATACGGCTACAGCAGCCAAAACAGGAGTTTCAAGCGTGGCCAACACACTATTCGTCACCGGGGTAGAGCCGAGGAGCGGCAAGTCCGCCATCATCCTGGGCATCATGCAGCTCTTGCTGCGCGACATCCAGCGCGTGGCCTTCTTCCGCCCCATCATCAACGCCCCGGCCAGCGGCGGCAAGGACCACGACATCAACCTGGTGCAGAGCCAGTTCAACCTGGACATGCGCTACTCGGAGTCCTACTCCCTGACCATGCAGCAGGCCCGCGAGATGATCAACCAGGGCCAGCACGAGGCCTTGCTGGAAAAGATCCTCAACGACTACAACGCGCTCACCGGGCGTTTCGACTTCATCCTGTGCGAGGGCACGGACTTCCTCGGCAGCGACCCGGCGTTCGAGTTCGACATCAACGCCGACATTGCCGCCAACCTGGGCTGCCCCGTGCTGCTGGTGAGCAACGGGCAGAAAAAGAACCAGGACGAGATCGTCGCCTCCACGCTGCTGACCATTGAATCCTTCGAGGACAAGGGCCTGGACATCCTGGCCGCCATCATCAACCGCGTGGAGGATGTGGACGGCGAGGCCATGGTGGCGGAGCTGAAGAACAGCATCCGCTGCCCGGAGTGCTTCCCCATCTACGTCATCCCCGAGGAAGCGCGCCTGGGCAAGCCCACCGTGGCCGATGTGCTGAAGTGGCTGGACGCCAAGGTGCTCTATGGCGGCGACATGCTCTCCAACCTCGTGGACAGCTACGTCATCGCGGCCATGCAGCTGGGCAACTTCCTCAACTACATCGAGCGCGGCGGCCTGGTCATCACCCCCGGCGACCGGTCGGACATCATCCTGGGCAGCCTGGCCAGCCGGCTTTCCACCAATTATCCGGACATCTCCGGCATTCTGCTCACTGGCGGGCTGGAGCCTTCCGAAAGCGTCACCAAGCTCATCGAGGGCTGGGTGGGCGCGCCCATCCCCATCCTGATGGCTGAGGGCCACACCTACAAGACCGCGCGCATCCTGTACGACCTGTACGGCCGCATCGAGCCCACGGACCAGAACAAGATCCAGTCGGCCCTGCGCGTGTTCGAGGAGCACGTGGTTATCGACGAGCTGCGCACCAAGCTCGTGGCCGCCAAGCCCACCACCATCACCCCCAAGATGTTCGAGTTCCGGCTCATCCAGAAGGCCAAGGCCAAGAAGCAGCACATCGTGCTGCCCGAGGGCACGGGCGAACGCATCATGCGCGCGGCGGACATCCTGCTCCGGCGCGGCGTGGTCGACATCACCCTGCTGGGCAAGGAGGCGGACATCCGCACCAAGATGAGCCAGCTGAACCTGGAGCTGGAGGGCGTGCACATCGTGGAGCCGGGCAAGAACCAGCACTACGAGGACTACGTGCAGACCTACTTTGAGTTGCGCAAGCACAAGGGCATCCGCGAGGACGACGCCCGCGACCGCATGCTCGACCCGACCTTCTTCTCCACCATGATGGTGTACAAGGGCCACGCCGACGGCATGGTCTCCGGCTCCATCACCACCACCCAGCAGACCATCCGCCCGGCCTTTGAGATCATCAAGACCAAGCCCGGCGCGTCCATCGTGTCCAGCGTGTTCTTCATGTGCCTCAAGGACCGCGTGCTTGTGTACGGCGACTGCGCCGTGAACCCGAACCCCACCGCCCAGGAGCTGGCCGAGATCGCGCTTTCCAGCGCCGAGACCGCGCAGATCTTCGGCCTGGAGCCGCGTGTGGCCATGCTCTCTTACTCCACCGGCGCCTCCGGCAAGGGCGAGGACGTGCAGAAGGTCATCGAGGCCACGCGCATAGCCCAGGAGCGCGCGCCTGAACTGCTGCTGGAAGGCCCCCTGCAGTACGACGCCGCCGTGGACCTGGAAGTGGCCCAGACCAAGATGCCCGACAGCAAGGTGGCCGGGCGCGCCACGGTGTTCATCTTCCCCGACCTGAACACCGGCAACAACACCTACAAGGCCGTGCAGCGCTCCGCCCAGGCCGTGGCCATCGGCCCCGTGCTCCAGGGCCTCAACAAGCCCGTCAACGACCTCTCGCGCGGCTGCACCGTGCCCGACATCGTCAACACCGTGGCAATCACCGCCATTCAAGCCCAGGCCCTCAAGGCCCAGGGATAGGACCGTCATGGATATTCTGGTTATCAATTCCGGCAGCTCGTCCATCAAGTACCAGCTGCTCGACATGAGCGACGAGCGCGTGCTGTGCTCCGGTACCGTGGAGCGCATCGGCGAGGCCATGGGCGTTCTGAACCACAAGATCGCCCCGGGCGCTCCCGGCGAGGACAAGATCACCCTCACCGAGCCCATCCCCAGCCACGAGGCGGGCATGCATCTGGTCATCGGGCTCATCACCGATGCCGAGCACGGCGTGGTGAAAAGCAAGGCTGACATCACCGCCATCGGCCACCGCGTGGTGCAGGGCGGCGACCTCTTCGACCAGTCCTGCCTGGTGGACGACACCGTGGTGGCCGGGCTGGAGAAGCTCATCCCCCTGGCGCCGGTGCACAACCCCGGACACCTGGCGGGCATCCGCGTGGCGCGGGAGCTGTTCCCCGGCACGCCGCAGGTGGCCGTGTTCGACACCGTGTTCCACCAGACCATGCCGCCGCGCGCCTACATGTACGCCCTGCCGTATGAGCTGTACGAGGAGCTGAAGGTGCGCCGCTACGGCTTCCATGGCACCTCCCACGGCTACGTCACCAAAGAGGCGGCCAAGTTCCTGGGCAAGCCGGTGGAGGAGACCAACCTCATCACCCTGCACCTGGGCAACGGCAGCTCCATGTGCGCGGTGAAGGGCGGCCACAGCGTCGACACCACCATGGGCATCACCCCGCTGGAGGGGCTCATCATGGGCACCCGCAGCGGCGACGTGGATCCCGCGGTGTACCCGCTGCTGGCCCAGGCCCGTGGCATGAGCATTCAGCAGATCGACGACATGGTGAACAAGCAGAGCGGGTTCAAGGGCATTTGCGGCATGAACGACATGCGCGACATCCACGACGCCGTGGCCGCCGGAGACGCGCGCGCCAAGCTGGCGCTCGACATGTTCGGCTACCGCAACCGCAAGTACGTTGGCTCGTATGTGGCCGTGCTGGGCCGGGTGGACGCCTTGGTGTTCACCGCGGGCATCGGCGAAAACGACCCCGTGGCGCGGGTACTTTCCTGCCGTGGAATGGAGCATTTGGGCATCAAGCTTGACCACGAGCGCAATCAGGCCACCGAGCGCGGCGCGCGCGACATCGCCGCGCCGGATTCGGCTGTGCGCGTTCTGGTCATACCGACCAATGAGGAGTTGGAAATAGCTCGGCAGACGGCCGGGCTGCTCCGCGACAACTAACTGGGGCGTTAATCCCGTGCGGATGGCGAATCCGGCGGGGGGGGAATTACGGAAACCATACCGCAAGGAGGATTTTTTATGGACCCAATGGTGGCACAGGTTGTTGAAACCTGGAAACAGATGTACACGCCCATCGGCGACGGAGGCTACCTGCTTCCGGCACTGGTGGCGGGCATCCCGCTTTATATCCTGTTCTACATGCTGGCCGTGCGCCGCGCCAAGGGCCACTTCGCCGCTGGCGTCGCCCTGCTGGCGGCCATCGGCATCTCCATCAGCGTTTGGGGCATGCCCGCCAAATTGGCCATTTCTTCCACGCTTTACGGCGCCGCCATCGGCGTGTTCCCCATTTGCTGGATCGTCATCACGGCCATCTGGGTCTACAACATGACCGTTGAGTCCGGACAGTTCGAAATCATCAAGACCTCGCTGGCCTGCGTCACCGAGGACCGTCGCCTACAGGCCATTCTCATCGCCTTCGCCTTCGGCTCCTTCATTGAAGGCACGGCCGGCTTCGGCACTCCCGTCGCCATCACCGCCGCCATGCTGGTGGGCCTGGGCTTCAACCCGCTGTACGCCGCGGGTCTGTGCCTCATCGCCAACACCGCCCCCGTGGCCTTCGGCGCCCTGGGCATTCCCATCATCGCCGTGGCCGAGCTGACCAAGATCGACCTGATGAAAATCAGCGCCATCGTTGGCCGCCAGCTGCCCTTCCTGTCCATCATCGTGCCCCTGTGGCTGTCCGTCACCATGTGCGGATTCAAGCGCTCCATGGAAGTCATGCCCGCCATCATCGTGGCTGGCGTGTGCTTCGCCGGTTCGCAGTTCGTGGTGTCCAACTACGTTGGTCCCATGCTGCCCGACGTCATCTCCGCCATTGTGACCATCGTCGGCATGTTCGCCTTCCTCAAGGTGTGGAAGCCCAAGACCATTTGGCGCTTTGCCGATGAGCCCGCGACCACCGGCCCCGCCGTGTGCCACTACAGCTCCGCTGAAGTTCTGCGCGCCTGGATGCCGTGGCTCGTGCTTGCCGTGTCCGTGTTCGTGTGGGGTCTCAAGGACGCTCAGGCCATCCTGAACACCGTCACCACCACCCCCGAGTGGCCCGGTCTGCACAACATGATCATGAAGACCGCCCCCATCGTTGCCAAGGACGCCGCCTACGCCGCCAAGTTCAAGTTCAACTGGCTGTCCTCGCCCGGCACCGCGGTGCTTTGCGCCGGCATCCTGTCCGTGTTCCTGCTGCCCAACTACGGCGTGGGCAAGGCCGTGGGCTGCTTCTTCCGCACCATCAAGCAGCTGCGCTTCCCCATCGTCACCATCGCCATGATCGTCGGCCTGGCCTACATCATGAACTACTCCGGCATGAGCTCCTCTCTGGGCCTCGCCTTCACGCTCACCGGCTCCTGGTTCCCGTTCTTCGCGCCGATCATCGGCTGGTTGGGCGTGTTCCTCACCGGTTCCGACACCTCCTCCAACCTGCTGTTCGGCAGCCTGCAGCAGACCACCGCCGGTCAGATCGGCGTCGACCCCGCCCTGTGCGTGGCCGCCAACTCCTCCGGTGGTGTCACCGGCAAGATGATCTCCCCGCAGAGCATCTCTGTCGCCACCGCGGCTTCGAACATGGTCGGCCACGAAGGCGACCTGTTCCGCTTCACCCTGAAGCACTCCATCGCCATGCTGCTGGTGGTCTGCGTGCTTACCTACATGCAGGCCTACACCCTGAGCTGGATGCTGCCCTA
>JAVBYL010000185.1 GCA_030824035.1 Humidesulfovibrio sp. | reverse complement strand
ACCTCCGGGGCTTTGTCATTCTGTTTATCGTGCTATTTGGCGCGCAGCTTGTTGATGATGCTCTCAAACTCCTGGATGGGCACGGCCCCGCGCACGATGATGCCGTTGATGAGGAAGGTCGGCGTTCCATCAATGCCGAAGCGCTTCGCCTCGCGCACATCGTCCTCGATGCGGGACAAAACCTCCCGGCCCTCGGACTCCTTCTTAACGCGCTTGTAGTCCGCCTTCAGCGTGGCCAGGATGGCCGCCACGCCCTTGCCCGTGCCGTCCACCAGGGTTCCCTGGTTGGCAAAGGCCAGCTCGGCGAACTTCCAGGCGGTGTCCTTGTTCTGCATGCCCAAAGCCTCAAAAATGGCCGCGGGCTCAATGGAGCCGGGCTTTGCCGGGTAATGCTTGAAGAACACACGAATTTGTCCAGGGTAGAGCTTGAGCAATTCCTGAACGGTCAGGGAACCCTGGCCGCAGTAGGCGCACAGGAAATCCGAGTACTCCACGATGGTGATGGGGGCGTCCAGGGGGCCAAGGTGCGGGCGCTTGGGGTCGATGCTCGGCTCCAGCGGGTTGGCAACGTTGGCCTCGAAGCGCTTTTGCCGCTCCAGAGAGTCGCGCTCGGCGATGGCGGCCTCAAGAATATCCAGAAACTGGGCTTTGTCGGCGTTCAGCGCATCGAAAACGATTTGCGGGTTCGCCTTGATGGCGGCGGCGACCTCGTTCTTTGCGGGCGCGGCAAAGGCGCTTGAACAGGCAAGGGCGAAAAGCAGGATGGTCAGCATCAATTTGCGCATGGTTCCTCCTGTGAAACAGAAGCGGCGGCCCGAGTTCAGGCCGCCGTTCGGTATCATGTTCAGCTAAGCGAAACGTTTACCACTTCATGGAACGCTTGATTTCCATCGCCTTGGCCTGCTCTTCGTAGCTGTCGAACCCGGCGTGGCGCATGGCGTCGTTCACGGTGTAGCTCCAGTCCCAGCTGGCGTAGATGACCGGCTTGTGGAAGATGGCGCGGAAGTGCTCCATTTCCTGACGGTAGAACGCTTCCTTGGGATTCTCGATATTGTCGCGCAGCTGCTCGCTGAAGCGGTCCAGCTCGCCCTCGTACCATTCCATGAGGTCTTCCGCGGTCTTGTAGCGCTTCAGTATATGACCGTAGCCGTTTTCCTCAAGCAGTACTTCAAGCCTGCTGAAGTGCTGCTCCTTGAGCCACTCGCCCAGACCAGAAACCGGGATGTTCAGCGCCTCGACCTCGGCCATCTGGATCTTGGTCTTGCGGTAGGTATCCGGCACCACGGAGGCGGAATCGATGCCCGCGATGGCCACCAGGCCGCGCAGGATCTCGCTGTTGGAAACGCCCTGGCCGCAGAAGCCGACCTTCTTGCAGTACTTCTGACCCGCGAAGATGGTGACCAGGATGGCCCAGATGACCGCCGGGTCTTCCTCGTCGTAGATGTGCTGAAGGCGCGAATTGTCGCGGTCGGTGCCGAGCACCATCTGGGTCATGTCGTTGGAGCCGATGGAGAAGCCGTCGACTTCCTGGATGAACTCCTTGCACAGGATGGCGTTGCTGGGAATCTCGGACATCAGGATGAGCTTGACCCCGTCCTTGCCGGACTCGATGTTGTGCACCTGCTTGAGGTAGCGCTTCATGCTGCGCGCTTCTTCCAGCGTGCGCACAAAGGGCAGCATGATGTTCAGGTTCTTGCCGCCGAAGATGCCGCGCGCGAGCTTGAAGGATTCCAGCTCCCAGTCGTGGATGTTGCGCGAAACGCCACGGTAGCCGAGCATGGGGTTGTCCTCATGCATTTCAAAGAGCAGGCCGCCCAGCAGGTTGCGGTACTCGTTCGACTTGAAGTCCGTGGTGCGGTAGACGATGGTCTTGCCGTAGAAGGCCATGGCAAACAGGGCCAGGCCCTGGGCCAGGGTCTGGATGTAGTGCTCCTTGCCGGTGCGGAAGCCGCGGGATTCCAGCAGCTTGCGGATGCGCTCCGGCAGGGTGCGCACTTCGTCCATTTCACTCTTCAGGCCCATTTTGAGGGCCACTTCCTCGCGCAGCGCGGCGATGCGGTTCAGCACATCGATGACTTCAGGATCGTCCTTGATGCGCGCGGCGATCTTCTCGACCTCGCGCTCATGGTCCTGCTTGAGCTTCATGGCGTCCGGGTCGGAGTCGTGGTGGCCGTCGACGATGTCGTTGTAGCCCATGATGACCGCAATGTGGGTCTTGAGGTCCATGGAGGTCTTGATGGTGTCCAGGCGCTCGGTGGCCATGCCGATGTGCTCGTCGAGCTTCTTGTCCAGCTCGCGCAGCTTGCGGTGGATGGCCAGCACCTCGTCGGTGCCCTTGGTGCCCTCGCGCTCGGAAAGCGCGGCAAGCTCCTTGCCCAGGCCGGTGACCAGGCCCACGTAGTCGCGCAGCTTGATGCGCATGCTGATGAGCCCGCTGACGAGCTGGTCCTTCATGACCTTGGAGAGATAGCTTTCCAGCTCGCGAACCTTGGCGGAAACCAGGGTTCCCAGCACGCCTCGGTCGTAAGCCTCCAGGGCAAGCGGGTGCACGCCGATGTTGCCCAGCATGAACTCCGCGCGCAGCAGGCCCACTTCAAAGTCCGGCACACGGCGCAGGCGGGAAAGGAACAGCGACTGGCCAATGTCCGCAAGGATGAGGCCGACCTTGGTCTTGGTGGCGGGCAGCGCGGCAACGTCGATCTCGCCGCCCACGTCCACCAGGGGCAGCATGCCCCGGTACACGCGGCCGCGCGAGCCGTCGACGGTGATTTCCTGTCCGTCCAGGGCGCGGATGACCTCGAGCCTTTGCAGACCGATGACAGCTGGGATGCCCAGCTCGCGGGAGGTGATGGCCGCATGGCTGGTGTCGCCGCCAACATCGGCCAAAATGGCGCTGGCGATGCGCATGCCCGGCACCATGTCCGGGTCGGTGCGCTCTGCGGCCAAAATGTCGCCCTTGTTGACCTTGTTGAGCTCCAGGGCGGAACGCAGGAACTTCACAGTGCCCTGCCCTGCCCCGCGGGAGGCGCCGTTACCCTCAAGCACCATCTCGGCGTCGAGGAGCGCCTTGGGGTCCACTTCCTTGCGGCGCATGAAGATCGTGCTGGGGTGGCGGTCGAAGTCCTCGTTCCAGCGGGTCTCCGGGCGGGCCTGGACGAACCAGAGCCTGTCGGCGGAGTCGATGCAGAACTCGGTGTCCATGATGATGCCGCCGTAAGCCTTGGAGATGTTGCGCACGCCGCGCGCCACTTCCTCGGCCTGGGCCAGGGAAAGGGCCCAGCGGAACACTTCGTTCTCGTCGACCTTGACGTCCTTGGTGCCGCCCAGGTCCTCGTCGTAAACGATCTTCTTGTCCTTGCAGCCCATGTAGCGCACCACGACTTCGGAGCCGTCGTCGCGCTGGAACACGTAGAATTTGTCCGGGGTCACCATGCCGCCCACGACCGCTTCGCCCAGGCCGTAGCTGGCGTCGATGGACACGAGGTCGTTGCGGTCGGTGCCACGGCAGCCGGTGGAGGTGTCGGCGCTGAAGGCGGTGCCGGAAATCATGGGGTTGATCATGCGCATGATGCACACCGAGAGCGAGGTGTTCTCGATGGCCCATTCCTTCTTGGCCAGCTCGGCGATGGAGTCGTCTCCGGTCTCCTCGGCCTTGTGCACGGCGTCGAGGATGGCCTCACGGCGGTAGGTCATGCTGCGCAGGTTGTACGCGGAGGCGCAGTCCCACTGGTAGGCTTCGACGCAACGCTCGTCGCCCACGATGTTCAGGTAGGTGTCTTGCAGACCGGCAAAGGCCTTCTTGCAGCTGTCCTCGCCAGCGGCGGAGGAGCGCACGGCCACGGGCTCGTTTTCCAGCCCAGCCTCGGCGCAGATGTCGAGATACGCCGTGCGCACGGCTTCCGTGACCTCATTGGGGAGATCGACGGAGAGGATGGCGGCCTGCACGAGCACGGAACGCTTGCGCAGCTGGTCGATGCCCTCCGGAGAGGTGGCGAAGCCTTCCACGACGTTGTTCACGAAGGTACGCAGCTTGATGAGCGTGCCGGTGTTCTTGACGGCCTCGGTCTTGATGCGCTTGGCGATGCGGCGGGTGAATTTGCGCAGGAACTCGGGGTCGCGGTTGACCTCGTCGTCGTTCCAGTCAGTGGTGTTGTATTCTTTGTCGACGATGGTGCGAACGAGGGAGGCGTTGACCTTGGTTTCGTCCAGCAGCAGATGGAATGCGATGGAGGAGATGGCCCGGAACTGGGGGGCGCGGATTCCGGCCACCTGGCTGATGATGGCGGTGTTGTAGTTCTTGCCGCCAACCAGGAGTTCAGCTTCCGCACCAATCTGGACGATATCGGCGCCGGTCAGTACAATTTTCTTAGTAATATCCGCCTTGGGGGCGGATTTAGCCTCGGCGGTTGCGCCAGAGGCCTTGGCGGGCTGGTCTTTCTGAGTCTTGGCCATGCTCTCCTCCTTCACCATCGTTCATTGCGGGTCGTATAAGAGGACGCAAACGCGCCCCGTCCCCTCACGCCTTTCAATCGTGTTTTCGGGACAAGGACGCGCCACGACAAATCTCTCGCCGTCAAATACCTTCACTCTTGCAGCTTCGTCAATGGGATTGGCGCTGGCGGCGCTTCATCACATCTTCTGGCCGCAGCTGGGGCAGAACTTGTAGTCTTCGTGGGTCATGGGCTCCTTGCAGGTGGGGCAAACCGACTGCAGGGGGCCAAGTTCCACCAGGAGCTCGCCTTCCTTCACCGGGACCATGATCTTGTCCTCGGTGTAGTTGGCGTTTTTCAGCACGCGCTTCACCATGCCGTTCACCGGCGAGTACACGCTCTTCTCCTGCTTCATGATGGAGATGTTGCAGATCTCCTCGCCCTTCTTGACCATGTCGCCCTGGCGCACATGCATCACCCACAGGTCGCCGTTGGAGGGGGAGCCGATGTGGTAGATGTTCTTCGGGTCCACCATCTCCACGGTGTCGCGGTCGGAGGCGATGCCCTCGCGCACCTTGACAGCCAGGGACATGGCCTCGGAGTCCACGGTGTAGCGCACAACGCTGATGCCCTGCTCGTCCGGCTCGGAGATGTCGTGGATGCGCATGACGTGGGGTTTGCCGCTACAGCTGTGGAACAGCAGCAGCTCGCCTTTTTCCAGGCCCTCGAACCACACGTCCAGCGGCAGGTTGTTGGCGTCGCCGAACTTCTCGCAGAACTCGATGGTCTTCAACGCATCGCCGGGGTGGTTCAGGTAAATGACCAGTTCCTCATCGGAGGGAGTGCGGCCCAGGCGCGTGGCCAGTCCGTTCATCTCGCTCTCGATGTCCAGATCCGGCAGGGAATCCAGGGGCGAGGCCTCGGTGCGGTTGGCGATGGCGTTCTTCCACTCCGGGCCAAAGGCGCTCTGGTAGACCCAGTCCGGCGGGAAGCCCAGGGGCAGCTTGCCGTACTTGCCCATCAGCAACTGGCGGAAGGCGTCGTTGCTGTCGTGGTACAGGTCCAGGCGAGCCTCGCGCTCCAGGCTGGTCAGGGCTTTCTCTGGCGCAAGGTTCACAATGTCCAGAATGTTCAGCAGGCGCCGCACCTCGCGCTCGCCCCCGCGCTTGTACGCGCCGGTGACGGCCAGGAACGAGGTGTTCCAGGTGATCTGCGAGCCCGGGGTCACATCGTGGTAGCGCACGATTTTGCGGGTTCCGGCCAGGAAGCGCAGCATGTACGGCAGAAGCTGGATGTAGCCCTGCTTCATGGCCCCCTCCTGCGAGGAGGAGGTTGCGCCGCCGGGCATGCCGTGGCGCACCACATCGTGGTCGATGCCCTGGAAGTACGGCGAGCAGTACTTGTCGTAGTAGGGCATGATCTGCTTGAGCACGAAGTTCGTGGTGCGGATCATGTCCTTGTCGAGCAGGCTGGAGAGGCCCATCTCCTCCTCAATGTAGGCGGAGGTGGAGAGCACGTCGCCCTGGCCGTACCAGCGCACGGAGGAGCCGATGGCCACATCCACGATGTGCGCGCCGGCCTTGGCGGCCTCGCCCATGGTGGGCACGAACAGGCCGTCCGTGTAGTGGCGGTGGCTGTGGATGACCAGGTCGGGGTACTTCTTGACCAGCTGGCCCACCAGATCGCGCATGAAGCGCGGCGGGCACACACCGGCCATGTCCTTCAGCCCCAGGATGATGGACTGGGAGGCCTTCTTCTTGGAAACGCCCAGCACATCGGCACACATGGCCAAAATGCTGTCCGTGGCGCCCATGTAGTGCTCCACATCGAAGCCCTTGGCCCAGGAAAGCGAAAGCGCGGGCTCGAAGATGTGCTTCTTGGAGTGCAGCACAACCTCGGCGAACGGGCGCATGTTCTCGGTATGGTTCAGGAAGTCGAAGCAGCGGATGACGTCGTAGTGCTCACAGATCATCTCGCCCGTCAGCCGCATGAGGTTCTTGGGCTGCGGCTTGTAGCCCAGCACGTTGGTGGAGCGGATGAGGATCTGCTTCAGCGTGCCGGGAGCGAACTGGTTCCACTCCTTGGCCTCGGTGAAGGGGTAGGTCATGTTGGCCAGCATGGCCACGTGGAAGTGCGCCCCGCCGCCGTTCTCCAGGGAGAAGAAGCCGCAGCGGTCGAGGTACGGGCCAACGATGCGATCCTCCGCCAGGCGGAAGCGGTTGCCGCTGTTGGACTGCGTGATGTCGCGGGTGGTCGTGTCCGAAAAATGGACAATGCCCTTGCCGCGATCCTCGCGCAAGGCGTCGAGGATGGTGCCGCGGTTCATTCCGCGGTGGATGCGCGCCTCGAAGGCCGCGTCGGCGGACTCGTGCGGCTTTACCATCTGGAAACGGCCAAGGCGCTTGTCCGCGCGGCCCCGGTACTCGCCCAGGGAAACATACGGGTTGAAGCCCTTGGCGGAGATCTCCGCCACCAGGCGCGAGAGGCGCAGGCGCTCCGGCTCCTGGTCCGTGTAGGCCATCAGCTCGGCTTTCTTGATCCGCACAAAGTTCGTGTCGTAGTCGCCGGAGACGAAGTCCGGGTGCTTGATGACCTGGCGATGGAAGTGGATGGTCGTCTTCACGCCGCTGATCATGTACTCGCGCAGGGCGCGGCGCATGAGCATGACGGTCTTGTCCCAGGTGCTGCCGTAGGTGATGAGCAGCGCGGCGGCGGAGTCATACCGGGAGGGGAAGCGGTAACCGGCGCAAATGCAGGAGTCGATGCGCACGCCCTGGCCGCCGGGGGAAACATAGTGCGTGATGACGCCGGCGTTGGGCGAGAAGTCGTTCTGCGGGTCTTCGCAGTTGATGCGCACCTGCATGGCGTGCAGGTAGGGCTTGGTGTTCTCGGCGGTGAAGCGCAGCTTGGAGCCGAAGGTGATGGCGATCTGCTCTTCCACCAGGTCGATGCCGTAGCGGCATTCCGTGATGCCGTGCTCCACCTGCAGGCGGGTGTTCACCTCGATGAGGTACGGCCTTCCGTCCTTGTCCACCAGGAACTCCACGGTGGCCAGGGAATGGTAGCCCACGGACTTGATGAGCTTGTGGGCATAGCCTTTCAGCTCGGCGCGCAGCTCGGGGGTGAACTTCGGCCAGGGCGAGGGGGTGATTTCCACGAGCTTCTGGTGGTTGCGCTGCACGGTGCAGTCGCGCTCGTCAAAAACAAACACGTTGCCGTACTTGTCGGCCACGGTCTGGAATTCGATGTGGCGCACGGAGGTGAGGAGCTTTTCCACATACAGGCGCGGGTTGCCGAAGCTGGCCTTGGCCAGAGCCGAGGCCTTGGAAAAGGCGCTCTCCAGCTCGGAGTCCTCGTACACCTCGTAAATGCCGCGCCCGCCGCCGCCGCCCTCGGCCTTCAGCATGATGGGGAAGCCGATTTCCTTGGCGATCTTGCGGGCCTCGGGGATGCTGACGGCCTCCGGGGAGCCGGGAACGACGGGAACGCCGATCTCCTCCGCCAGTTTGCGCACCGCCACCTTGTTGCCAAGCAGGCGCATGGGGCCCTGGTCCGGGCCGATGAACAGGATGCCCGCGTCCTCGCATTTCTTGGGGAAGGTGTCGTCCTCGCTGCCGAAGCCCCAGCCGGGATGGATGGCGACGATGCCGCGATCTTTGGCCATCTTGATGATGCGATCCAGGTCGAGGTAGGCGCGGGGGTCCTCGCCTAGCAGCATGAGTTCGTGGGCGCCGGTGGTCGCGGGGGAGGTTTTATCAACGTCCGTGGCGGTCATGACGGCCACGGCCTGGAACATTTCAGTGATGGACCGGCAGATGCGCCGGGCCGGAATGCCGCGATTGACGACAAGAATCGGCTTGCCCTTGACGATTTCCAGAACCTGCTCGAACGACTTCGGCTTCATGACGGAAAAGGTCCCCCTTGTGATTAATGGACAACGCCCAAAACGCCTTGGGCTCCGCTCAGACAGGCGTCACATCGCCGGACACGAGGACCACCTCATCGCCGTCACGGTTCAGGACAAGCTCGCCCTTTTCCGAAACACCAGTGATGATGGCGGCATACCGCGTACGTGCCCCCTCCTGCACAAGGACACGCCGACCTGCCCAGGCGAGCCTGGAGCGAAAAAGAGTCAGAAATTCTGCGGGTGAATGCGTCTCAAGAAGGGTTCTGTAACCCGTTTC
>JAVBYL010000132.1 GCA_030824035.1 Humidesulfovibrio sp. | reverse complement strand
ATCACGCCTGAATGCATTTCTTCTGGTCTCGTTCTCATCCGTGCAATCAACAGAAAGGTCTGTCTCTGCCGGGCCGGACAAGGAGCTGAGCATGAACATGGAACAGGCTTACAAGGACATAGCCCCGCGCCTGCGCGGCCTGCGCGATGCCCTGGACATGACCCGCGAGGACATGGCCGCCAAGACCGGCGCCAGCGTCCAGCAGGTGGCGGACTACGAGTCCGGCACGGTGGAGATTCCCGTGGGCTATTTGATGAAGGTGGCCCATTGCTGCCACGTGGACCTCACGGTGCTCATCAGCGGCGTGGAGCCGCACCTGCGCGGCCACTCCCTGGTGCGCAAGGGCGAGGGCCTGAGCGTGGAGCGCCGCAAGGACTACGACTACAAGAGCCTTGCCTACCGGTTCTCCGGCCGCAAGATGGAGCCCTTCCTCATCACCGTGCCCCCCAAGGAAGAGAAGGACATGAACCTCGTGTCCCACTCCGGCCAGGAGTTCATCCACGTGATGGAAGGCCGCCTGGAGATCCGCGTTGGCGGTGAGGCCCTGGCGCTCGAACCGGGCGACAGCCTGTACTTCGACTCCCAGAACCCCCACGCGCTGCGCGGCCTGGACGGCAAAGAGGCCAAATTCCTGGATGTGATCCTGTAAGCCCAAGGGAACGCCATGATCAAAAAATTACGCCCCACGCGCTACCGCGACTTTCTGGCCGAGTTCGACAACACCCCGCCGGAGAACTACAACTTCGCGTACGACTTCCTCGACCCCAAGGCCCAGGCCGAGCCCGACGGCCTGGCCATGATCCACGTGGACGACGCGGGCCACCGCCGCGAAATGAGCTTCGGCTTCTTCCGGCACGAGTCCATGAAGCTCGCCAGCGCCCTGGCTGCCAAAGGCGTCAAGAAGGGCGACCGCGTCATGCTCATCCTGTACCGCCGCCTGGAGTACTGGACCGCCATGCTGGCCCTCTGCCGCATCGGCGCGCTGCCCATTCCCTCGCCCTCGCTGCTCACCCCGCACGACATCGAGTTCCGCGTGAACTTCGCCAAGGTCTCCTGCGTTATTTGCGAGGACAGCCTGACCGAGCGCGTGGAAGCCGCCAAGGGCAAGTGCCCGGGCCTGAACCTGCTGGTGCAGATGGGCGAAAGCGCCGCCCCCAAGGGCTGGCATGACTACGAAACCCTCAAGAGCGACGGGGCGGACGACTTCCCCCGCACGCCGGATTCCCCCGGCGGCGACGACCCCATGGTGATCTTCTTTTCCAGCGGCACCACGGGCATGCCCAAAATGGTGCTGCACACCCACACCTACCCGCTGGGCCACGTGGCCACCGGCATGTACTGGCACGACCTGGAGCCCGGCGACGTGCACCTGACCCTCTCCGACACCGGCTGGGCCAAGAGCGTGTGGGGCAAGTTCTACGGCCAGTGGCTGTCCGGAGCCGTCATCTTCGTGTGGGACTTCCGCGGCAAGTTCGAGCCGCGCGAGCTGTTGCGCATCCTCTCCGAGCACAAGGTGACGACCTTCTGCGCGCCGCCCACGGTGTACCGCTTCCTGGTGCGGGAAAACCTGAAGGAGTTCGACCTTTCCAGCCTGCGCCACTGCACCACCGCCGGCGAGCTCTTGAACGACTCCGTGTTCGCCGACTGGCAGGCGGCCCTGGGCCTGCCCATTCTTGAGGGCTACGGCCAAACCGAGACCACCCTGCAGGTGGCCACCCTGCCCTTCATGAAACCCAAGCCCGGCTCCATCGGCAGGCCCATGCCCGGCTGGGACATCGTGCTGCTGAACGCCGACGACCAGCCCTGCCCCCCGGGCGAGGAAGGCGAAATCTGCATCCGCCTGAAGGCCGAGAAGAGCACCGTCGGCGTCCCCGGCCTGTTCACCGGCTACCTGGACGAACCGGAGCGCACGGACAAGGTGGTGTACGGGGGGTTCTACCGCACCGGCGACAAGGCCTGGGTGGACGAGGACGGCTACTTCTGGTTCCTGGGCCGCACGGACGACCTCATCAAGAGTTCCGGCTACCGCATCGGGCCCTTTGAGGTGGAAAGCGCCCTGGTAAGCCACGACGCGGTCATCGAGGCCGCCGTCACCGGCGTGCCCGACCCCGTGCGCGGCATGGCGGTGAAGGCCACCATCGTGCTGGCCCCAGGCTACGAGGCTGGCGACACGCTGACCAAGGAGCTGCAGAACCACGTCAAGAACGTCACCGCGCCGTACAAGTACCCGCGCATCATCGAGTACGTCTCCGAGCTGCCCAAGACCATCAGCGGCAAGATTAAGCGCGCCGAAATCCGCGCGCGCGACCAGGAGCGCATGAACCTGTAACCCGCCAGGCCCACCAGCCGCCCCCCGCAAACAGCAGCGCCGGTTTCGACACTCGTCGGAACCGGCGCTGAGCTTTGGCGCGCACAAAAACGGCGGGCCGGGGCGGCTACGCCCTAGCTTACTTCCAGGCCCTGCTCCCGGTACTCGTTGAGCTTGTTGCGCAAGGTGCGCACGGAGATGCCGAGGAGCTGGGCGGCCATGGTGCGGTTGCCGCTGGTCTCGTCCAGGCTTTTCAGAATAAGCTGCTTCTCCATCTCATGCAGGGGCATGACGGAGAGGACGTCGCGCAGGGTGGCCTGCTGGCCCGTGGGCTGGTTCATGGTTTGGCTCGCGGCCTGGCCTGTGGATTGGCCTGTGGATTGGCTTATGCCCGGAGCCTGCGGGGTCGCGCCAGCCGCATCTTCGGGGGCCTCCACGATGTCGATGCCCCAGGTGTCGCCATCAAGCAGGAAGTGCCGCTGCTGGATGGGCCCGCCCTGGGCGATGAGCACCGCGCGCTCCATGAGGTTCTGCAACTCGCGCACGTTGCCCGGCCACTCGTAGCTGGCCAGCCAGGCCTTGGCATCGTCCGCGAAGACCTGGGGGCCCATGCCGTAGGCCGCGGCGTATTTCCCCGCGAAAAAGTCGGCCAGCACAAGCACGTCGTCGCCGCGCTCGCACAGGGCGGGCAGGCGCAGGGGAATCACGTTCAGGCGGTAGAACAGGTCCTGGCGGAACTTGCCCTCGCGCACGGTCTGCTCGATGTCGCGGTTGGTGGTGGCCAGCACGCGCACATCCACGCCGATGGTCTCCACGCCGCCCACGCGGTCGATCTCGCCCTCCTGCAGCACGCGCAGCAGCTTGGCCTGCAGGGCCAGGTCCATTTCGGTTATCTCGTCCAGCAAAATGGTGCCGCCCTGGGCCAGCTCGAACTTGCCCAGCTTGCGGTTGATGGCCCCGGTGAAGGCGCCCTTCTCGTGGCCGAAGAGCTCGCTCTCCAGCAGGTGCTCGGGCAGGGCCGCGCAGTTGATGGCCACGAAGGCCTCGCGGGCGCGGTCGGAGTTGTGGTGGATGAACCGGGCGAACATTTCCTTGCCGGTGCCGCTGGGCCCGCTAATGAGCACCGTGGCCTTGCTGCGGGCAACCTGCCGCGCCAGGGCCAGCACACGCTGCACGGCCGGGTGTTTGCCGATGATCTGGAAGCGCCCGGCGGCGGACTCCGGCCCGGAGGCGGTGAGCGAGCCGCCCATGCTCAGGGTGGCGTTGGAGGCCGCGCCATGGACCCCGCCAGCTGCGTTGGAAGCAGCGAGGGAAGCTGCGTTGGAAGCCAAGCGGCCCGAGGCTCCGGAAAGCTGGCCGGAAACGGCATGGGGCGAGGCGTTGGAGAGCATGCGCGGCGGCGCGGGCCGGGCGGATTGCCTGCCCAGGGGCGCGGGCTCCGGCTGCGGGGCGGCGGGCGGCAGCACCAGGCGGATTTTTTCCCAGGCCAGGGGCTCCAGCCAATAGTCGCGCGCGCCCAGCTCCAGGAACTTTTGGGCTTCCTCCGCGCTGCCGGAGCGGGAGAAGATGATCACCGGGGGCGTGTCCTCGCCGTTGCCCGCCAGCTCGGCCAGGCGCGAGAGCAGCGCATCGGCCGCGTAGCCGGGCATGCTGGGGCGGGAGAAGACGAGGGCGGTGGGCGAGCGCTTGAGAAAGGCCAAGGCGCTGGTCAGGCCATCGGCCACGCCAGCTTGCACCCCGGCATCGCGCAGGGCTGAGAAGATACCGCTGACGGACTGCGGCTCGGCTATGAAGAGAATCGTCCGCTCGGACATGGTTAAGAACTGTAGCCGCATCCGCACATATTATCAAGTGATGCATGGCCATGGACCTGTGACAATCACGTGCGGCAATAGCCCGCCAGCGCCGGGGGGCATGCGGGCGTTTGCCCCCGCTTGCGGCTGTGCGGCCCATCTGCTAAACGGTACCGAGGAGAAATACGCGTGCCAGCAAGCATTCCCGTCCTTTGCTATCATAACGTGAGCCAGGCCGACGGCCACACGCCCCGCCGCTTTGAGGAACACCTTGAGGCCATCCTCGACGCCGGTTTTTCCACCATCTCCGCCCGGGAGCTGGTGGCCGCCATGCGCGGCGAGGCGCCGGTGCCGGAAAAAGCCTGCGTGCTCACCTTCGACGACTGCCACCTGAGCAACTGGACCATCGCCGCGCCGCTGCTGTCCAAGTACGACATGACCGGCGTGTTCTTCTGCGTCACGGACTTCATCGGCCAGGGCAGAAAGCGCGGGCAGGCCGCGCCGGACTCCGAAACCGGCGAGGGCGGCCCGGAGCTGCTCACCGCCCCGGCCTCCTTCCGGGCCGCGCTGGAGCACGGCGACCTTTCCCAGTTCATGAACGAGGCCGAACTGCGCGCCATGGTGCGCGACTACGGCTTTGAGGTGTACGCCCACAGCTCCCGGCATCAGGGCTGCTTCCGCAGCATGGTCCAGGTGGGGCGGCTGGGCGCGGGCGGGGCCAGCGCGCACTGGAGCAGCTGGGGCATCCTGCCGCCAGGGCTGCGGCACCAGGGCCAGCCCCTGTTTGAGGTGGGCAGCGCCTATGCCTACAACGGCTGGTGGCCCCAGGCGGCGGCCAAGGGCGCGGGGGTGCTTTACCGCCGCCGCTCCGACGCCGAGCGCCGGGCCTTCTGCCTGGAGGATCTGCGCCGCTCCCACGCGCGCATCCGCGAGATCAACGACTGCGGCGACGAGCAGTACTTCTGCTGGCCTTGGGGCCACTTCGACGAGCTCTCCGAGAGCTGCCTGCGCGAGGCGGGGTTCAAGGCGGCCTTCACCCTGGAGCGCAGCGCCAACACGGCGGGCGGCAATCCGCTGCGCATCCACCGCATCGGGGTGGGCAAAACCAAGAACGGCGCGTGGATACAAAGCCGCCTGAACATGTACTCCGGCGCGCTCAAGGCCAGGGTATTCTTCAAGTATTTCCGCAAGCGGCCCGATGTGGCCAGCGTGCTGTACATGACCGATTCGGACAAGCTCTCCGGCGGCAGCAGGCAGATGGTGAACAACATCATGGGCATGCAAGATAGCGGCGTGCGCGTCACCGTGGTCATTCCGCCCGGCTCGGAGATGGC
The DNA here is from genome assembly GCA_030824035.1 of Humidesulfovibrio sp. Classification (GTDB taxonomy): domain Bacteria; phylum Desulfobacterota; class Desulfovibrionia; order Desulfovibrionales; family Desulfovibrionaceae; genus Humidesulfovibrio. Next base: position 3,193 of record JAVBYL010000132.1, on the reverse strand, counting down.
CCCGGCCCTGGCCCCGCTCTCTGCCGGGGAAAACCCGGTGGAGGTGGTGGAGTTCGGCGGCTTCAAGCAGTATGTGCGGGCCTCCGGCTTTGTGCTGGAGCTGGCCCGGCGGGTGCAGGCCGATGTGGTGCACACCTTCCACGCCAAGGCCTACAAGAGCGCGGCCATCGCCAAGTTGCGGGGCGGCTCGTTCCGGCTGTTCATCAACCGCGGGGTCATCTTCGCGCCGAACGCCATCTTCGGCCTGTATGCCCAGGCCGCCACAGGCGTCATCTGCAACTCCCTCAAGTGCGCGGAGGTGCTGCGCAAGTTCCTGGTGCCGCAAAACCGCCTGCGCCTGGTGTACAACTCCTTTTTGCCGGAGGGCGGCACCCTGCCCCCGGAGCGCCGGGCCCACAAGAAGCGCGGGGCGCGGGTGCTGTATGTGGGCAACCTGGCCCCGGCCAAGGGCTTCGATGTTTTCATCCGCCTGGCCCAAGACCTCGTGCAGCGCGGCCAGCGCGATGTGGAGTACGTGGTGGCGGGCGTGGGCCTGGATGAGCCCTGGGAGGCCCAGGTGCCGCCGGAGGTGCGTTCCCGGCTGACCATGCTGGGCAAACTGCCCCACGACGAGGTGCTGAAGGAGCTGCAGGCGGCGGACATCCTGGTGCTCTGCTCCCGGCAGGAAAGCCTACCCAACGTGCTGCTGGAGGCCTTCGCCTGCTCCCTGCCCGTGGTGTGCACGGCCGTGGGCGGCATGCCGGAGCTGGTGCACCACGGGGTGAACGGCTTTTTGGCCCCCAGCGAGGACGCGGCGGCCCTGGCCGATGCCGTTGCCGAACTGGCGGCGGACCCGGCCCTGCGGCTGTCCATGGGGCGCATCAACCGGCGGCTGGTGACCCAGCACCTGGACGGAGCGGTGAAGACCCAGACGCTTTTGCGCGTGTATTCCGGCGAGCGGTTGTTCGAGCCCCTGCCCATCGACGAACTGGCCCGGCAGGTGGCGGCGGACTGCCGCGAGGCCACGGCCCGCCTGATTGCGGAGGACGTCCCGTGCGGCAAGCGCAAGGGGTAGCCCCGCAGCCCGGCGGCCAATCTGGCGGCCTGTCTGGTAGTCAGCCCGGCGGCGGCAACGATTTGCTCTCCCGGTGGAGCGCCCTGCCCGCCCCTGCGCGCGCGCGGCTGGGCCTGGCCTCCACGGGCTGGCGGCACCTGGGCCAGGCCGGGGCGGACTGCCTGCGCGCGGCCCGGGCCACCCCCCAGACCGCCGAAACACCGGCCCTGCTGCAAACAGCGGCGGACATTCTGCTCTGGGCCTTTGGCGAGGCCCCCCTGCACGGCCCCCTGGCCGCGGAGATCCTCACAGCCCCGGACCTGCCCCTGCCAGGGGCCGCCCGCGACGCCCTCAGCGCCGTGGCGGGCCTGTGGCGCATCCCGGAAGGCGCTGAAGGCGGCCTGGGGTACTTTGAGCGGCTGGCCGCCCGGCGCGAGACGGATAAGCTGGCGGACTTTCTGGCCGTGCACATTGCCAAAGACCCGGCCGGACTGTTCTGGCGCGAGAAGGCCCTGGCCCTGGCCTTGTTCGCGGGCGAGGCGGAGCCGGAACTTTCGGCGCGGCTGACCCACGCGGCGCTGGAACACCTGGAGGCCATCCCCGGCCTGGGCCCGGTGGCGGCGGTCCTCCACGCCCAGGCGGCCTTCCTGCGCGGCGATGTTTCCGCCTGCGTGGACGCGCTGCCGCAAACCAAAACATGCTTTGGCGAGGCATTCGGCCTGGCCCGCACGGGGTTGGCCCTGCTGGCGGCGGGGCACGACGCCGACGCCCTGCCCCACCTGCGGCGCGCCCTGGCCCGCGCCCCCTGGCAAAGCGGGCTGGCCCAGGCCACGGCGGACGTCCTGGACGGCGCGCGCCACGAAATCTCCCCGCCAACGGGGCCCACGCTCATCATGCTGTACACCTGGAACAAGGCGGCGGACCTGGACGCCACCCTGGCCAGCCTGTTCGCCTCGGAGCTGCATGGAGCCAGCGTGGTGGTGCTGAACAACGGCAGCACCGACGACACCGCGCAAGTGCTCTCCGCCTGGGGGGAGCGCGTGGGCGAAACGCTCACCCGCGTGGACCTGCCGGTGAACATCGGCGCGCCCGCGGCCCGCAACTGGCTGGCCGCCCTGCCCCAGGCCCAGGCGGCGAAAACCCTGGTGTACCTGGACGACGACGTGGATCTGCCCGCGAGTGCCGGTGGCAAAGCTGGCGACTGGCTCGGGCGGCTCGGCGCGGCGCAGCGGCGGTTCCCGCAGGCCGGTGTCATCGGCTGCAAGGTGGTGGACCACGCCGCACCGCGCCTGCTGCAGAACGTGGCCGGGCACTTGGTTATTCCCCCCGATGCCGCCGAAGACAGGCCCGACCTCGACTTTTCCAGCCCCACGCCCAACCCCTTCCGCCTGTGCGATGCGCACCTGCAGGGGCCGGACTGGGGCCTGTTCGACTTCATCGGCCCCTGCGCCTCGGTGACGGGCTGCTGCCACCTGTTCCGGCGCGAGGCCCTCGCCGCCCCCGCCAGCAAGGGCGGCGGCTTTTCCCTGGCCCTGGGGCCCTCGCAGTACGATGACTTTGAGCGCGACCTGCGCATGCTGGACGGCGGCGGCCACGCCGCCTGCACCGGGCACCTGCGCGTGCGCCACCGCAAGCGCAGCGGGCTCTCGGGTCAAATCTCAACACAGGGCGCGGAAGCCGCCGGGGCCAACGCCAACGGCAATCGCTACAAGATGCAGACCATGCACATCAGGGCGGACATCGCCCAGCACATCCTCACCCAGGCCGAACGGCTGGAGGCGCACCTGCGCGCCCGGTTGCGACACTTGGACAGCGCCGGAGACGCCTCATGACCAACATCGACAGCGACAGCAGCCAGCAGTTCCTCGACCAGCACCAGGAGCTGAAGCCCGGCGAGGGGTTCCGTTTCGCCTGCCACCCCGGCGTGCCCTGCTTCAACGCCTGCTGCTCCGCCCTGGACCTCATGCTCACGCCCTACGACACCCTGCGCCTGCGCCGCACCACGGGGCAAACCTCGCGGCAGTTCATCCAGCTTTTCGCCAACCTGCTGGCCATGCCGGAGGTGGGGCTGCCCATGCTGCGCATGCGCATGCTCGACAGCGCAGGCAACAAGTGCCCCTTCCAGCGTCCCCAGGGCTGCGCCGTGTACCAAAACCGCCC
>JAVBYL010000337.1 GCA_030824035.1 Humidesulfovibrio sp. | reverse complement strand
TGCGCGGGCGCGTTCAGCACAGGCCACGGTGGAACTCCTGCGCCAGGGCGATGCACTCCGCAGCACGGGTGAGCGGCAGGGCGTGGCCGCCGGTTTCCAGCAGGGCGAGGCGCGTGTGCCGGTTGTTGTTCTGGGTCTGGTTGTGGTCCTGGGCCTGAATGTGCTCCTGGCTGCGTTTTTGCGCCTCCTGGGCCAGGGCAACGGGCGCGATGCGGTCATCCTGCGCATGGACATACAGCGTGGGGCATGCCGGAGGGCTGGCGTCCAGGTCGCGCAGGGCGATGAGGTCCGCACGCAGCCGGGCCAGGCCTTCGGGCTCCGGCCTGGAGCCGGCAAGGTCTCGGCCGCCGCAGCGCCGGTGGAAGCGCTTCAGTACGTCCGCAGCGTCGACATCAAGCCGGGCGATCATGGCGTCGAGCACGTCCCTGGGCGTTCCGGCGGGGTCGTTGCCGGTCGGGCAGAAATGCAGGAAGCCGCCGAGGCCCATGAGTCCGCGCCAGGGAACAGCCATGGCGGCAAGCCGGGCAAAACCGTGGGAGTGGCCGATGCCGAGCCAGCCGCCGGGATTGTGGGGGAGCGCGGCCGATACGGGAGCAGGCGATGGGCCAAAATATCCGGCATCGAGCACCACGGTGGGAGCGCCGGGAAAGGCCGGGAGCCACGCCTCCCAGGTGCTCGGCCCAAAACCCCAGCCGTGCAGGAACACAAGGCCGGTCATAGGCCCTTCATGGCCTCCACAAGGGCGGCGAGGTCTTCGCGGCTGTGCGCGGCGGAGAGGCCCAGGCGCAGGCGCGAGGTTCCCTGGGGCACGGTGGGCGGCCGCACGGCGGAAACGGTGATGCCCAGCTCGGCCAGGCGGGCCTTGGCGCGCAGGGTGCGGTCGGCATCGCCCAGGATGACGGGAACGATGTGCGTGCTGGAGGTGCCGGTGTTAAACCCGGCAAGGCCCAGGGAGGCGCGCAGCCACGCGGCGTTCTCTTGGAGCTGTTCGCGCTGGGCGGATAGGCCGGGCAGCATCTCCCAGGCCCGCAGGGCAGCGCCCACCACCAGGGGCGAGGGCGCGGTGGAGAAAATAAAGCCGCCGGCCTTGTTGACGATGTAGTCGCGCAGGACGCGGGCGCAGGCCACATAGCCGCCGCTGACGCCCACGGCCTTGCTCAGCGTGCCCATGACAAAGGTGGTGGGGGCGAGGTCCAGGGCCTCGGTAAGGCCGTAGCCGCGCGGACCGAACAGCCCCGTGGCGTGGGCCTCGTCCAGGTACAGCAGGGCGCCGTGGGCCAGGGAAAGCTCTTGCAGGGCCACCACGTCGGCCCTGTCGCCGTCCATGCCGAACACGGTTTCCGAAAGGATGAACTTGGGCCGCTTGTCGGCCTTGTGCTTTTCCAGCAGCTCCGCCAGGTGCTCCAGGTCCAGGTGCCGGTAGCGCACCTGCCGCGCCTCGGCCAGGGCGCAGCCCAGGTGCATGCTGGCGTGGTTCAGCCTGTCGGCGAAAACCAGGGGCTCGCTGCCCAGGGTGTGCTGGTCCAGCAGCGCGGCGATGCAGGCGGCGTTGGCCTGATAGCCGGAGGTGAAGATGAGGGCGGCCTCGCTGCCTTTGTCTTGCGCTATGCGCGCCTCGAAGGCCTCGTGCAGTGGGGTGTTGCCGGAGAGCAGCCGCGAGCCCGTCGAGCCCGCGCCATACAGGCGGCCCGCCTCCTGGGCGGCGTCCACAAGTTCCTGCCGTGAGGCCAGGCCCAGGTAGTCGTTGCCGGAAAAGTCCATGCGCCGTGCCAGGGGCTCGGCCTGGGCCGCAGCGGGCAGTTTGCGCAACAGATCCTGGGAGGCGAGGGCCTCCAGCGTTTCGGCATAGTGGCGGAGCAGGTTGTTCATGGGCACCGTGTCCCTTGCGTTGGCGGGCGTTGTGTTCCCAACCGGAACGTCACCAAGCCAGTCTATCAGCTAATGGGCTTCACCATCATCATGCGCCTCACCAGATCATGCGCATCTGCACGCCCTGGCCGGAGATGTGCTCCTTGAGCTGGCGGATGGTGTACTCGCCGTAGTGCACAATGGAGGCGATGAGCGACGCCGAGGCCTTGGCCTGGGTGAAGGCATCGGCCATGTGCTGCGGGTTGCCCGCGCCGCCGGAGGCGATGACCGGGATGCGCACGCTCTCCGTCACCAGGCGGGTGAGCTCCAGGTCGTAGCCGTCCTTGGTGCCGTCGGCGTCGATGGAGTTGAGGCAGATTTCGCCCGCGCCCAGCGCCTCGCCGGTTTTGGCCCACTCCAGGGCGTCCATGCCGGTGTATTTGCGCCCGCCGTGCACCACTACCTCAAAGCCGGAGGGGATGCTCTCGCTCTTGGCCACGCGCTTCACATCCATGCCCAGCACCACGCACTGCGCGCCAAAGGCAGCCGCGCCCTCGCTGATGATGTCCGGGTTTTTCACCGCGCCGGAGTTCACCGAGACTTTTTCCGCCCCGGCCACGAGCACGGCGCGCATGTCGGCCACGGAGTTGATGCCGCCGCCCACAGAGAAGGGGATGAAGATCTGGCTGGCCACCCGCTCCACAACATCCAAAAAGATGCCGCGGCCCTCGGAGGAGGCGGTGATGTCGTAGAACACGATCTCGTCCGCGCCCTGCTCGTAGTACATGCGCGCGGTTTCCACCGGGTCGCCGATGTCGACGTTGCCTTGGAACTTCACGCCCTTGGTGAGCTTGCCGTTGCGCACGTCCAGGCAGGGGATGATGCGCTTACTGAGCATTGGCGACCTCCAGGCAGTAGTCGTGGAAGTTCTTGAGCAACTGCAGGCCCGGGGTGCCGCTCTTTTCCGGGTGGAACTGCACGGCCCACAGGCCGGTGCGCCCGTGGATGGAGCAGAACTTTTCGCCGTAGGAGGTTTCGCCGATGACGAATTCCGGGTGCGGCGCGGGGTGGTAGCTGTGCACGAAATAAAACTCCGCGGCGGGGGGAATGTCCTTCAGCAGCACGCAGTCCTGCTTCAGCTCCACGCGGTTCCAGCCCATGTGCGGCACGCGGATGGGGGTTCCGTCCTCCTCGGTCCAGGCGGGGTTGAATAGCCTGCACTCGCCGGGAATGACGGCCAGGGTGCGGGTGTCGTTCTCCTCGCAGTAGTCCAGCAGAATCTGGCAGCCAACGCAGATACCCAGCAGTGGCTTCTCCTGCCAAATCAGCCCCTTGAGGACTTCGTCCAGGCCGCCGGAGGTGAGCTCGCCCATGGCCTGGCCAGCCGCGCCAACGCCGGGAAAAATGATGCCGTGAGCCCTGGCGAGGACCTCCGGGTCGGCGGTGATCTGGTTCTCTATGCCCAAGTGGTCCAAGGCGCGGCGAACGCTTGTCTGGTTGCCTGCCTTGTAGTCGAGAATGGCGAGCATGCAGGGCTCCTTATGCGTTTGGTATCCACGCGGACTAGTCAATTTCCGCACCGATGACAAGGGGCGGGGGCCCGCCTGGGCAAAACGGACAAAAGCGTAGGCGGCTTAGCGGGCCAGCACGCGTAGGATGAGATCGCCCGTGAAGGGGCCGAGCTTGCGCCCCAGGCCCTTGAGGCGGATGGGGCGGCCCACGACGAAATCCGGCGGTAGGGTGATCTCCACGGTCTTGGGGTCGCCAAAGCGGGAGCTGACGGTGAGGCGCAGGGTGCGGCCGGGTCCAAGGGCCATGGCGGGGTAGTGGACGGTCTGCTCGTGGTCCAGTTGGCCGCGCATCCAGCCCTTGATGCCGCCGATGACGCCCTTGCTCATGTCCAGGTCCAGGGACTTCTCGCCCCACTGGATGTTGAGCCGGCGGCGCTTGGCTGGGATCTGCTCCTGGCCCTTGGTGGACTGGAAGGGGTTGGCGCCGGGCTGCCACTTTTGGCCCGTGGGGGCGCTGGGCCTGCCCTGCCGCAGCTGGCTGTAGATGTCCTCAAACACCTGCCGGGCGAAGGGATCGGCGAGCAGGTCGCGCAGGACCTCCTCCTCCTTGAAATAAAATGTGCCGCTCGCCTGATTGCCGCTTGATTGATTGCCGGCGCCGGTCGGGTTGCCTCCGAAGGGGCCGAATCCCGCTGACCGTTGGCTGGAGTAGGCCTTCTCCGCCTTGGCCTTCTGGGTCTTTGTCTGCCCTGGCCCGCTGGCCGTGTTGTTTGTCGTGCCGCTGGCCGTTTTGGCGCGGGGGCCGGGCTCGCCCTTGAGGGCCTGATTCAGCAGAACATACGCCTCGTTGACCTCGCGGAACTGCGCGGCCGCGTTGGGCGAGGGGTTGAGGTCCGGGTGCAGCTGGAAGGCGCGCTTGCGGAAGGCCGCCTTGATCTCGTCGAGGCTTGCCCCGGCGGGAACCTGGAGGATGCGGTAGCACTCCCGGATGTTCATTTTGTCAACCAGCTGTTCATTGCGCCGCCCACAGGCCTATTTGACTGACCGGAGCAGGGCGTCCAGGTCGACGACGAGGGCGTTGGGCGCTTCCGGCCCGGGGGCGTGGACGAGGCCGTTGTCGCGCAGGTAGGCCGCGCCTTCGGTGACGAAGGCCCCATGCCCGGCGCTGTTGTTCACGCCCTTGCAATCGGTTTGGATCATCTCCCAGCTCACGGCATCGACCAGGTTGCCCCGAAAGAACGGCCAGGCGCGGCAGATGTCCGGCCTGCCGGGATGCTCGGCGCAGCCGTGGCCCTCGCGGAAAAACACGCAGTAGCCGTCCTCGCGGGCGCGCAGCTGGTACTTGCTCCCGGCCCGCTCGGCATAGCGCGCGAGCATCTCGTCAATGCCCAGGCCCAGGTGTTCGGCCAGGCGCTGGCGGTCCTTGGCGGTCATGATGATGCCGCCGGTGCCGTGGCAGCAGTGCCCGCAGCGTTTGCAGTCGAAGGCCGCCTCAGCCATGGGGCTTTGCCTCGTTTTGCTGGCCCGCCGTGTGTATTTGGTCCGACAGGCGCATGTGGTCCACCATCAGGCAGCGGTCCTCGATGACCAGCACCGGCAGGCCCGAAAGCAGGGCCCTGGCCTCCGCACTGGCGATGCCGGACTGCATCCAGAAGCAGCGGGGCGGGGTGGCGAGCTTGCGCACTTCCTCGGCGTGGGCGGGGCAATAGTCGCTGGCGCGGAACAGGTCCACCAGGTCGATGCGCTCCGGAATGTCGAGGATGCTCTTATAGGTGGGCAGGCCCCAAACCTCCGAGCGCGTAGGGTGCACGGGGATGACGCGGTACCCGGCGGCCATGAGGTAGCGGCCCACTTTGTCCACGGGCTGGCCGGGCTTGTCCTTGGCGCCGATGACGGCGATGGTCTTGACCTCGCCCAGAAGGGCGGCTAGCTCTTTTTCGCTGTGCAGCATGTGCTCCTCTTGGCCATCGGCGCTGATTCGTGGTGAGAGGAGTCCTGTACTCCAATCCTGTGCAATTGCCTAGACCCCGCCCGCCCGGCAACCCAGTCGTCTGGCCTGCGCGTGCAGATGCGGCCGGGCTGGCCCAGGCCGAATAAGGAGCTGTGATGTTCGAATCCCTCGCCACCATCCCCGCTGAGGAACTTTCCCTGCGCCATGAGCGCTGCCGCCGCCTGCTGCGCGAGCTTGCGCCCGATGCGGGCGGTCTGCTCGTGTTTGCCCGGCCCGCCGTGTATTACCTCACCGGCACGTTGGGCATGGGCTGCGTGTGGCTGCCGCTGGAAGGCCAGCCCCTGCTGCTGCTCCGCAAGGGCATCGGCCGCGCAGCTTTGGAGGCCCCCGGCGTGCGTGTGGCCACGTACAAATCGTACAAGGATCTGCCGGAGCTGGCCAAGGAGGCGGGCGCGCCCTTTACGGGCGTCATCGCCGTGGACATGGCCGGGCTTACCTGGCAGCTGGGCGAGATGCTGGCCGCGCGGCTGTCCGCGCATCGCTTCGTCTCCGGCGACTCCGTGCTGGCCATTGCCCAGAGCCTCAAGAGCGAGTGGGAGCTGGCCATCATGCGCAACGCCGGGGAGCGCCACCACCTGGCCCTGCACGAGGTGCTGCCCAGGCTCATCAAGCCGGGCATGAGCGAGCGCGAGATAGCCCACCTGGCTTGGGGCGTGTTTTTCGAGCTGGGCCACCAGGGCGTGATGCGCATGAGCGCCATCGGCGAGGAGTGCTTCCTGGGGCACGTCTCCGCTGGCGATTCCGGCAACTACCCCAGCAGCTTCAACGGCCCCCTCGGCGTGCGCGGGGAGCACCCCGCCGCGCCGCTGATGGGCTATGCGGGCAAGCTCTGGCGCAGGGGCGAACCCCTGGCCATGGATGTGGGCTTCCAGCTGGAGGGCTACCACACCGACAAGACGCAGCTGTACTGGGCCGGGGCGCGTGGCAGCATTCCCGACGAGGTCCAGGCGGCGCACTCCTTCTGCATCGACGTGCAGGCCTGGGCGGCGGAGCAGCTTACGCCCGGCGCGCTGGTGAGCGAGATTTGGGCGCATGTGTGGCAGTGGGCGCAGAAGGCCGGTTTTGCCGAGGGCTTCATGGGCCTGGGCGAGAACAAGGTTCCCTTCCTGGGGCACGGCATCGGCCTGTCCATCGACGGCTACCCGGCCATTGCCAAGGGTTTCGACAGGCCTGTGGAGGCGGGGCAGGTCTTCGCCCTGGAGCCCAAGCACGGCATCCCTGGCGTGGGCATGGTGGGGGTGGAGAACACCTTCGAGGTGCGTCAGTCCGGCGCGGTGTGCATCACCGGGCAGGACTATGAGATGGTCTGCGTGGAGTAAGAGGGCCTGGGGCGCGCGGCTAGGAGGCCGCGATCATCTGCAACTGCGGCGGCTGGAGCAGCCAGCGCAGGGCCCCTCCACGGGCGGAGAGGTTGGGCACGCTCAGGCAGAGCAGGGCGCTGTTCTCCAGGGCCAGGCCGAGCTTGGGCCCGGTGGACAGCAGGTGCGAGGCGGCATCGGCCAAGAGCGGCAGGTGCCCGCACACGAACACGGCCTGATGGCGCTCGAAGGGGCGCATGGCCTCCAGGCAGGCCTTGATGCTCGTCGCCGGAGCCAGCTCCGGCAGGGCGGTGACGCAGCTGGTGGAGTAGCCCATGCCCTCGGCCACGATGCGCGCGGTTTGCATGGCTGCGGCCCTGGGGCTGCACAGCACCGCGTCGAACCACAGGCCCATGATGCGCATGGCCTGGGCCGTGGTGGCGATCTGCTCGCGGCCAACGGGGGAAAGCGGCTGCTCTGCGTGAACTTCCTGGGGCAGGCAGGGCCCGTGCTGCATGATGTACAGATTCATGGCTCCCTCCGCGTGTGTATGTCCGATCCCTTTTTTTATCCCATCGACGGATGTTCCGCAAGCCGGGCCTTGGGGCGCTTGCCAGAACCGCCCCGGCAGGATAGGAAGGTCAATGATTCATCGTTAATGCGGATGCACGCCATGCCGACACGATGGTTGGTTGGCGGCTCCCCACTGCTCCGGAGGTCGTTTTTGCCGTTCTCCAGCCCTCGTTTCTCTGTCCTTGGCTCCGCCGCGCCGCCGCCTCTCTTTGCGGCCTTTCTTTCCGCCATGCTCTGCCTTGTTGCGCTGATGCCGTGTTCTTGGGCACTGGCCGCGCCCGTGCGCGCCGCCGCCGCAGCCGATGCCGCCACCCCGCCCGCCCTGGCCCGCCAGCAGGCCCTGGAGCGCGCCTTCACCCAGGCCGTGATGCTGGAGGCTGGCCGCATCCTGCCCGCCCCGCTGGCGGAGGCCCGCACCGCGTTCCTGCGTTCTTTCCTTGAGCCCCGCGCCATGGAGCTCGTTGTGAGCTACCAGGAGGCGCCGGGCGCCAAGCCTTCACCAGCCACTCCATCCCTTCCTTCCGGGCCCGAGGCTAACCATCAGCCGTCCCTGTCCGAAAACGGTCAAGCGTCCGCGCCGCTCCAGCTGGAACTGGATGTGGAGGTCAACCGCCCGGCCCTGCGTGGCATTTTGCAGCGCTTCGGCCTGCTCTCCGGCGGCACGCGCACCTATGCCCTGCGGCTTGGTCCAGGGGTTGCGGAGCAGGACTTCCGCGCGCTGGAGGCCCTCAACACGTTCATGGGCCTGACGCGCGCGCCCACGGCTGATTTGGACATCTTCCTGGAGCGGCTGCCCCAGGGGTATTACAAGGGCATCCTGCGCCAGCCGGGCAATGCCCAGGCCGCTGTCATCGTGGCGGATGGCAAGGATTTGCCCACGCTGTGGCAGAACCTGTGGGGGCAGTTGTTCGAGGGCCGGGAGTTCCGCCCCGGCGGGGCCTCGCGCTGGCTGGAGGTCGGCGGCTTTGCCAGCGTGGAGCTGGTGAGCGCCTTTGGCCACGTGCTGGCCGGGTGGGACGAGTCGCTGCAGAATGTGGTGATCCTGTCCCTGGACGTGCGGCAAACGGGCATCGCCGCCCGCTGGTCCGTGCGCATGGTGGATAGGGCCAAGCTTGCCGCACGGTTTGCGGAGGCGCTGCCGCCTCGGGGGCTTGCCCTCGTCCGGCCGGAAGTGCTGCTGGGGGCTCCCGACACGCCATGAAGGACACCGCCTGGACCATACCGAACCTGCTGACGGTCTCGCGCATCCTGCTGACGCCGGGGTTCGTGATCGCCTTTGTGGACCAGCGGTTCGATATCGCCTGGATCCTCTTCGCCATCGCCGGGTTGACGGATGCCCTGGACGGCCTGCTGGCGCGGCTGCTGCGCCAGCGCACCAACTTCGGCGCCATGCTGGACCCCCTGGCGGACAAGGTGCTGCTCGTCACCTCCTTCCTGTGCCTGGCCTTCCAGGACTGGATTCCGCGCTGGCTGGCCGTGCTGGTGGTCAGCCGCGATGTGATCATCGTGGGCGGGTTGTC
>JAVBYL010000379.1 GCA_030824035.1 Humidesulfovibrio sp. | reverse complement strand
ATGACACGCGGCTCGCTCACCACCTTCAGCATCAGCAACGACATCGCCAAGTACTTCGCCATCATCCCGGCGGCCTTCGTGGGCACGTACCCGGCCCTGGGCGCGCTGAACGTCATGGGGCTTGCCACACCGCAGAGCGCCATCCTCTCGGCGGTCATCTTCAATGCGCTCATCATCGTGGGGCTCATTCCCCTGGCCCTGCGCGGCGTGGCCTACAAGCCCGCTGGCGCGGCCACTGTGCTGCGCGACAACCTCGTGCTCTATGGCGGCGGCGGGCTCATCGTGCCCTTTGTGGGCATCAAACTCATCGACATGGCGCTTGCCGCCTGCGGCCTGGCCTAGGGAGGTCATCATGCTCCGCGACATTCTGCACACCCTGCGGCCCGCCTGCCTCGTGCTAGTGGCCCTGTCCCTCATCACCGGCCTGGCCTACCCGGCCCTGGTCACCGGCTTGGCCCAGGCCCTGTTCCCGCATCAGGCCGGGGGCAGCCTCATTGTTGATAAGGGCCAGGTGGCGGGCTCAAGGCTCATCGGCCAGCAGTTTGCGGGCCCCGGCAAGTTCTGGGGCAGGCCCTCGGCCACATCACCGCAGCCGTACAACGCCGGGGCAAGCGGCGGCTCCAACCTGGGCCCCACCAACCCAGCGCAACTGCAAAACGTGGCCGAGCGCGCCGAGGCATTGCGCCAGGCTCACGGAGACGGCCTCGTACCCCCGGAGCTCGTCACCGCCTCCGCATCCGGGCTCGATCCGCACATCAGCCCGGCTGCGGCGCTGTACCAGGCCGGGCGGGTGGCGCGGGAGCGCGGTCTGGACGAGTCGGCAGTTCGGCAGCTCATCGCGCAGCGCGCCGAGGGCCGCCAGCTGGGCCTGCTGGGCGAGGCGCGGGTGAACGTGCTGCTGATCAATCGTGATTTGGAGGGGCTCGCCCTTGATTCCCTGGCCGCAAAGGCCCAGAATGCGGCCAAGCCATAGGCCCGGGAGCTTGCCATGAACGATTGCGGAAATAGCGGATCGCGCCGCCCAGACCCGGACGCCCTGCTGGCCCTGGCCGGGCGGGAGGACAGGAAGCGCAGGCGCGGACGGCTGCGCGTGTTCTTCGGCGCGGCTCCCGGCGTGGGCAAAACCTACGCCATGCTCACCGAGGCCTACACCCAGCAGGCGGAAGGGCGCGACGTGCTGGCCGGGGTGGTGGAAACCCACGGCAGGGGCGAGACCGAGGCGCTCATGGCCGGGCTGGAGCTGTTGCCGCGTGTACAGGTGGAGTACAAGGGCCATACGCTCACCGAGTTCGACCTGGACGGGGCGCTCTCCCGCAGGCCCGCCCTGGTGCTGGTGGACGAGCTGGCCCACACCAACGCGCCGGGCAGCCGCCACGAGAAGCGCTGGCAGGACGTGCTGGAGCTGCTTGATCACAACATCGACGTTTACACCACCATGAACGTGCAGCACGTGGAGAGCATCTCCGACGTGGTGGCGCAGATAACCGGCATCCCCGTGCGCGAGACCGTGCCCGACTCCGTGCTGGAGCAGGCCGAGGAACTGGTGCTGGTGGACCTGACGCCTGACGACCTGCTCAAGCGCCTGCGCGAGGGGAAGGTGTACATCCCGCGCCAGGCCGAGCGCGCCGAGCAGAACTTCTTCCGCACCGGCAACATCACCGCCCTGCGCGAGCTGGCCTTGCGCGTGGTGGCCGACCGGGTGAACACCGAGGTGTGCGTGTACCGCCAGGGGCAGGCCATCGAGGTCACCTGGCCCACCAGCGGCCGCCTCCTGGTGTGCGTCGGTCCCAGTCCCACCTCGGCCCGGCTGGTGCGCGCCACCAAGCGCATGGCGGCAAGCCAGCACGCCCAGTGGATTGCGGCCTATGTGGAGACCCAGCCGCTTTCCCCAAGCGACCCGCGCCACAACCAGGTGGTGCAGAACCTGCGCCTGGCGGAGAGCCTCGGGGCGGAGGTGGTCACCCTCGCGGGCCGCAGCATCACCGAGGAAATTCTGACCCTGGCCCGGGCGAAGAACGTCTCCACCATCGTCATCGGCAAGCCTGTGCGGCCCAAGCTGGTGGACACGCTCTTTGGCAGTCCGGTGGACGAGCTCATCCGCAAAAGCGCGGAGATCGACGTGCAGGTCATCCGGGGCGACGAGGGCGCGGCTGGCGCGTCTCGTCCGGCGAACGGGAGCAACATGGGCGCGCCGGACCTGCGAGGCTACGGCTGGAGCATCGCCACCGTTGCCGTGTGCTCCGCCGTGTGCTTCGTTATGTTCCCCTACTTCGAGCTGTCCAATCTCGTCATGGTCTACCTCTTGGGCACCATGTTCATTGCCAGCCGCCATGGCCAGGGGCCGGGCATCCTGTCCTCGGCTTTGGGGGTGCTCTGCTTCGACGTGTTCTTTGTTGCGCCGCGTTTCAGCCTGGCCGTGTCCGACACCCAATACCTGTTCACCTTCGCCATCATGTTCGGGGTGGCCCTGGTTATGAGCCGGACGGCCGCGCACATCCGCCAGCAGGCCGCGACCGCCCGCGCCCGTGAGGGCCGCACCCAGGTTATGCTGGCCCTCTCCCGCGAGCTGGCCGCCGCGCGCGGCACGGAAAAACTCCTGCGCATCGCCATCGAGCACCTCTCCCAGCTTTTCGCCTGCCGGGCGCTGGCCTTTCTGCCCGACTACGAGGGCCGCCTCAGGGAGCACGTGGGCGACAAGGACGCGTTCCGCGTCACCCATAAGGGCGAGAGCGTGGCCGCCTGGGTCTTTGCCAACGGCCAGCCCGCCGGCCTTGGCACCAGCACCCTGCCCACCAGCGGCGCGCTCTACGTGCCCTTTGCTGGCCTCAAGGGCACGCTCGGCGTGCTGGGCCTGCGGCCACAGACCGAGGGCGCGCTGTTTTCGCCGGAGCAGACGCACATGATCGAGACCCTGGCCCGGCAGGTGGCGCTGGCGCTGGAGGTGGAACGCCTGGAAACCGAGAGTTTGCATGCCCAGATGGAGGCCGAGACCGAGCGCCTCAAAACCTCGCTGCTTTCTTCCGTCACCCACGATCTGCAAACCCCGCTGGCGGCCATCATGGGCTCGGCGGACAGCCTGGCAGCCGTGGGCGAGAGCCTGGCCGTGGAGCAGCGCCGCACCCTCGCCGTGAACATCTACGACGAGGCGGAGCGCCTGTCCCGGCTCATCTCCAACCTGCTGCGCATGACCAAGCTCGAATCCGGCACCCTCAAGCCCGACCTGCAGCTCCAGTCCATTGAGGAGCCCCTGGGCGCGGCCCTCAGGCTGGTGGAGAAGCACCTGGCCGGGCGGGAGCTGGCCGTGGACATCCCGGCGGACCTGCCGCTGGTGGAGGTGGACGGGGTGCTCATGGAGCAGCTTTTGCTGAACCTCTTGGAAAACGCCGCCAAATACACGCCCGAGGGCTCGCCGGTGTCCATCAGCGCGCGGGGCGCCCGCAGCGTCGTCGGCGGCGGCGGGGTGGAGATCGCCGTGGCAGACCGTGGGCCGGGCCTTGCGCCGGACGAGCTGGAAAAGGTCTTCGACCTGTTCTACCAGGGCCGGGAGGCTGACGGGGCTCTTGGCGGTGGCGGTGGCGGTGGCAGGAAAGGCTACGGAATCGGGCTGGCCATTTGCCGGGCCATCGCGCTGGTGCACGGCGGCAGCATCCGGGCCGAGAACCGCGAGGGCGGTGGGGCCCTGTTCCGGCTCACCCTGCCCGCGCCGCGCAAGCATCGCCCTCCTGAAGAGGACGGAGCCAAGGAGGAGGCGTTGTGAGTTCGGACAAAACCACGGTCCTGGTCATCGAGGACGAGGCCCCCATCCGCTGCTTCCTGCGCGCCTACCTGGAGAGCCAGGACTTCCGGCTCGTCGAGGCCGAGAGCGGGGAGGAGGGCATCGGCCTGGCCGCCTCGCACCAGCCCGAGCTCATCCTGCTGGACCTGGGCCTGCCGGGCATGGACGGGCTTGAGGTCATCCGGCGCATCCGGCAGTGGACCGCCACGCCCATCCTGGTGCTCTCCGCCCGCGGCAAGGAGCAGGACAAGATCGACGCCCTGGACGCCGGGGCCGATGACTACCTGACCAAGCCCTTCGGCGTGGGCGAGCTGTCCGCGCGCCTGCGCGTAGCCCTGCGCCACTCCACCCTGGCCACCCAGGCCGGAACCGGCGCCCTGGCCGACCCGGTGTTCCGCTGCGGGGAGCTTGCGGTGGACTTGGCCGCTCGCCGCGTGCGCCTGGCTGGCCAGGAGGTGCACCTGACCCCCATCGAGTTCAAGCTGCTGGCCTTTCTGGTGCGCCATGCGGGCAAGGTGGTGACGCACCGCCAGCTTCTCAAAGAGGTCTGGGGCAGCGTGCGCGAGGACCAGTCCCATTACCCGCGCATCTACGTGCACCAACTCCGCCACAAGATCGAGCCCGACCCGGCCCGGCCGCGCTTTTTGCGCACGGAGACGGGCATCGGCTACCGGTTGGAGGAAGCCGAGGGGCCCGAGGCCGACAACAGCTGATTTGAGAACCCGGTCTGGGCGAGTGCTTGGGCCGCAGCACAGGGAGACGATTATGAACGCTTCAGCGATGAAAAGCAGCTTTTCCCCCGGGCTGACTCTGGCCCTGGCCGCGCTCATGATCATCCTCTCAAGCCTTGCGCTGTGGTTTGTTGGGCGTGGTGAGCCCCTGGAGAGCGCCTTTGTGCGCGACAGCCAGAAGGCCCAGCTTGTTTCCCGCATGCGTGCGGACCTCTACGCCGCTGCCGAGGCCGAGAAAAGAGCGGTGCTGGCGGACACCGACCAGGCCTCGGTGGACTTCGCGAACCAGGCCAGGGCGGCGGTGGACAAGGTGGCCGCCGGTCTCACGGCTTTTCAGGGGTTGGCGCAGTCCTCCGTGGAGCAGGGTGGGGCGAAGCGCTTTGAGGAGGCCTTTGCCGAGTACCGCAAGGTGGACGAGGAGGTGCTGGCCCTGGCCGTGCAGAACACCAACCTCAAGGCCTTTGCGCTGTCCTTCGGCAAGGCGGCCGGTGCCCTGGGCGAAATGGAGAAGTCTCTGCGGTCACTGCTGGATGGCCCCAACGACAAGCTGGCCCGGAACGCGCAGCGCGCCTTTTCCGAGGCCCAGCGCATCCAAAGCCTGCATGCCCCGCACATCATGGAGAAGGAAGACCCGCGCATGGACGCCCTGGAGAAGGACATGGCCACTGCCGACAAGGCTGCCCGCGCCGCCCTCGCCGCCCTGGGCAAGGATGGCGCCAGCGCCCTGGCGGTCTACGATACGTTCTGGAAGCTCACCGCCGAGATTGTTGTCCTGTCGCGCCGGAACACCAACGTGCGTTCCCTGTCGCTGTCGCTGGAGCGCAAGACCAAGGTGCTGGCGGCCTGCGACGAGGCCCTGCGCGTGCTGGAAGAGGGAATACGAGAGAGGATGGCCTCGAAGGCGACGCGGTGAGCGGGCCAGACGAAGACCCACTCCACAGCGCGACAGCGCGGGCTGTCTTTCCTCAACGTTTCCTCCGGCTTCAGTCCGCCTTGCGCCCCTGCTTTTGCCAGTTGAAGAACACCTGCACATACCGGCCGGAAACGGCGTCCGCCACGCGGAAGCGTGGAAAATCCTCCGGCATGAACTGGCCGGTGAGGGCCTGGTATATCTCGCGGGAGGTCTTGGCCAGGGCGGGGGCCAACTCCGTCTCCAGCCGGGCGGCCTCCTCCGGGGGCAGGTCGCTTATGCGGCAGCGCAGGGGCCGGGAGTCAAAGGCCAGGCAGGCCCCCATGACCAGCAGGGGGCAGTCCATTCCGGTTTGGACCACTCCGGTTTGGTCCGAGCCGTTTTTGTCCGAGCCAAGCCCGTCCGCACGGTCGAAGGCGGCGGCTCGTTCGATGGCGGCCTGGCGCTCCGGCCTGGTCAGCCCGGCGCTGAGGGCGGAGTTGAGGTGCACGGCCTCCACCAGCGGCATGTCGAAGGGCTGCACGCAGCAGCGTGTGTGCTCCCGTCCGCAGCGCTTTTGCGGCACGGGCGGGGCGCCTTTGGGCGCGCGCACGGCGCAGGCGTCGTCGGCGCGTTGCGCCAGTTTGCGGTAGTCGGCAAAGAACGGCTCCAGGTCCAGGGATGTCCTGTGTTCCAGGGTGGGGGTGCGCACGGTGAGCGGCACGGCCCCCTTGCCATAGCGGCGCACCATGCGCCACTGGCGAAAATTGGCGGGCTGGGAGCGCAGGGGCCGCAGCTTGAGCCAGGCGCGCATGTGCCCCAGGCCACGGCGCAGGATGTACGCGTTCAGCACCGTTCCCGTGCGGCCTATGCCGTGGCGGCAGTGGATGAGCACCTTCTTGCCCAGGTAGATGGCCTCGTCCAGCCAATCCAGGGCCTTTTCCAGCTCCGCCAGGTCCGGCACCTTTTCGTCCTCGATGGGCAGGTGGTACACCTCAAAGCCTTGGTCGGCCTCGATGCCGTGCAGGTCCGTGAACTCCGCGCAGAGGTTCAGGATGGCCCGCACCCCCTGGCTGCGCAGGTCCTCCAGGGCCTCGTAGGACATGGGTGCTGGCCCCACGGCCAGGTGGTCCGTCACCCAGGTCAGGGGATGCCCGTGCGGTTTTTCGCTCATGGCTGTGTCTTCTTACTCATATCTGCACCGGGCACGTCATCTGGCATCACTCCGTTGTTTCACCGGTTGCAAGGAACGCCTCGGCCAATTCCTCGGCCTGGGCCTCGTCGACAAGGCCAAGGTCCATGCGCTGCGTGCGCACCAGCAGGCGGCCCAGCAGCACCAGGGCGCGGCGCAGGTCCCGCTGCTCCAAGCGGGAGAGCCTGGCGTCGAGCATATCCCCCCGCACGCGCACGGTAAAGCCGCTGGCCGCCAGCACCTGGGCGATGAACACGATGCGCAGCCGCCGCTGCTCCGGCAGGCCGCCGCCGCCCTTGAAGCGCATGCACGCGTAGTTGGCCTCCGCCCTGGGGCCGCACAGGCAGTCCAGCACGGCAAAGTGATAACCGAAGCGCACCAGCAGGTGCAGGTAGTCCGCCGAGACGAGCGCCAGACTTGCCAGCAGCTGGGAGTTGGCGCGGAAGATTCCCGCGCTGATGCGGTCGAACTCCTGCCAGTCGCAGGCAAAGCCCACGTCGGGCCAGGGCTCGCCGGAGTGAGCCATGCCCTGCCACAGGGCCAGCATGGGCGCGCTGGCAAAGTCCTCCTCCGTCACCTCGGCCGCCGCCTGGGCCTGGTGCGCAAGGCCTCCGCCCAGGTCCAGCAGGTACAGCGAAAGCGGCAGCTCCGCCCGCAGCCGCTTGGCCTTGCCCAGCCGCTGGCCCGCCGGGGCTGTCCCCTCGGGCGCGCCCGTCAGCCCGGCCATCTCGGCCACGGCCTTCTCGTGGCAGTAGCGCACCATATCGTGCAGGGAGGCGCAGCCCTCGGGGCTGAACTCCGGGGCGTCGGGGTCGATGAGGCCCAGGTGGCTGGTGTGCCGCGCCAGGCCGGAAAAACGTTCGCGCAGGCGCTGGCGCTCGGCGTCGCGCCGCTGTGCCGGGGCAAGCTGGTGGCTGTCCGCGCAGCCCGCCAGCACGCGGCAGGTGTCTCCGTCCACGGTGACGAGCACCCCGGCGGGCAGACGCGAGAGCGGCTCCTCCAGCCCGGAAAGCACCGGCAGCCCAGCCTCCCGCGCCACGGAGGCGAAGTGGCTGGCCCGGCTGCCGGACCGCGCCACCACAGCCGACACCTTGTCCACGCAGCGGGCCAGGGCCGGGGTGAGGGCCTCCACGGCCAGCACACACCCGGCTGGAACCCGTGGCAGGTCCGCCAGGGTGCTCAGGTGGAACACCGGCCCGCAGCCCACGCCCGGAGCCACCGCGTTCAGCCCCTCGGCCAGGGTCTGGCTGTCCGGGCGGATGACCTCCGCCGCGCGCTGGGCCTGCGGCGGCGCGCAGAGCCCCCGCGATTGCAGGATGAACAGGCGGCCCTGGCGGTCCAGGGCCCACTCCACCTCCTGGGGCTTGCCGAAGACCGATTCCAGCACCAGCCCGGCCAGCACCAGGTCGGAGAGGGTCTGTTTTGTCAGCAGGGGCGGGTCTGTATGCTGCGACGAGTCTGTCTGCAAAGGCGGAGTTGGCAGCAGAGGCGTGTAGGCCCCGGCCTCGGCTCCGCCGGTGGCGCTCAGCACCCGCGCGGGTATCTGGCGGGGCAGCCGCAGCACCAGGGGCTCGGCCCGGCCGGAAACAAGCTCGTCCGCCAGCCCAGGCAGGGCGAACACCACGGCGTGTTGCCCCTGACTCCGGCCTTCCCCCACCTGGTGCGTTTCGCTGGTGTGCAGCACCCCCGCCGCCGCCGCGTCGATCATGGGCAGCAGCAGCACGGCCATGGGCGCGCACTCGTCGGCCAGGCCACGGCGCACGCGGTAGGTAACGGCCCGTGGGCGGTACTTGGCCGCCACCACGCGCCGGTAGGCGTCCACGATGTCGTCCGGCGGCACGTTCAGCTCGCTGGCGTACTGCCCGGCGAAGGAGAATTCGCCGTCCTCCGCCACTGCGGAGCTGCGCACAGCCAGCAGCCCGCCACCCAGCACCGCGCTGGCCGCCGCCTCGCGCAGGGCCTGGGCCAGGTCCGGCGGCATGGCGGCCCCCAGCACCAGGGCGCGCATGCCCGCGCACAGCGGCCCGATGCGCTCCGGCCGCGCCAGGTCGATTTGCCGCAGCAGGCGGCTTAAGCGCGGCAGCAGGTTGCCGGAGGCCAGGAAATGCTGAAAGGCCCGCGTCGTCACCACCAGTCCGGGCGGGGTGGCGAGCCCGGTCTTGCCCGCCAGGGCCAGGTTGGCCGCCTTGCCAC
>JAVBYL010000075.1 GCA_030824035.1 Humidesulfovibrio sp. | reverse complement strand
CGGTCGTCGATGTCCGTATTGGGGCCATAGCCGATGAGCGGGCAGTCGATGACTTCCACGCCCAGGCGGCGGATGCGCTCCAGCTCCAGCCCGCCGGGGTACTGGCCGTGGCGGGTGTCCACCAAAACAAAGTGCAGCACGTCGGAGACGGCCATGGGCACGGCCTTGCCCTCACGGGAGCCGTCCTCCAGCAGGGTGCTCACCAGCCGCTCCACCTGGTCGGCCACGCTCATGCCCAGGCACTCCGGGTCGTGCCCGGTGGAGGGCACGTACACCTTGGGGCAGCTGGCCTGGGCCACGGCCTGGCCGACTCCGCGGGGCAGCAGGTTGGCCAGCACGCTGGAGTGAAAGCTGCCCATGGGGTAGCAGATGAGCTCGGCCTCCAGGATCAGGCTGCGGATCTTGTCGCGGATGGGCTGGTCCACACGTGTCGGTTGAGGAAGGCGTGTGGGTTGGGGAACGCCTGTGGGCTGGTGAACGGCACTGTTCGCGGCACTGTTCGCGTTGCGGCTCGCGTCATCGGCCAAAAACAGCCTGACGATGGGCGAACTGAGCGGCGTGGACTCCTTGCCGGTGAGCAGGTGCTGGCCGATGACGATGCTGCCGTCGGCCAGCTCCGCCGCGAGGTGCAGGTTCTTGTTCACCACGGGCCGCACAATGCCGCGCACCTGCACTAGGCTGGAGAACATGAAGATCACCGGGTCCAGGTGCCGCCTGTTGGCCAGGTAGCCCCCGGCCAGCACCAGGTTGCCGATGCTTGCGCCGGAGAGGTCGAAGTCCTCGGGCATGCTTTGCTGAAACATGGCCAGGTGGTTGCGCACTATCTTGCGCATGGGGTCGGAGATGCGGGCCACCAGCGGGTGCTTGCCGCGCACCATGCGGTCCAGGGTGGTGCGCAGGCTCTCGGGGGTGTCGTCCGTGGCCAGGCGGTGCACAAAGAGTTCAAAAATGGCCGGATTGCCGCGCAGGCTCTGGTCCGCCAGGGCCATCAGGCGGCTGCGGATGTCGCCCACGGCGGGCATGTGGAAGGCCTTGCGGATCTTGGCCGAGCTGCCGCCGGAGTCGAAGGGCGTCATGATGTGCACGGAGTTGTGCGTGTAGTTGATCAGCCGTGCGCTGGTGCGCTTGAGGGCCGAGCCGCCGCTGAAGAACAGGACCTTGGGCCCCAGCTCCGGGCATTTTTCCAGCCGGGCCAGGGCCAGGTGGTTGGGAATCTCCACCTCGCGGCGTATCCAGGTGCGCGCCATGCCCGCCCCCTAGCCGTGCAGAAGGTATTCGGCGCAGAAGGCCGCGGCGTGGTCGAAGTCCACCCCGCCGGTTATCTCCACCAGGTCGCAGCGGGAAAGCAGCGCCGCGTATTCCTCCTGGCCGGGGTCACGCCAGGCGTCGTCGCCGTTTTTCGGCAGGGAAAAAAGGCCCGCGGGCTTCATGAACGCCGGGAGCAGGTCCGGCCTTTCCGCCGCCTTGACGAAGCGGACGGTGGTGGGCCCCGCGCCGCGCCGCCAGTTCAGCACCACCAGCCCGTGCATGGGCGCCTGGAGCAAAAACCGCCCCTGGCCGAAGCACTGGTCCAGGAACACATCGTACTTGTGCTCCAGGCCCCACAGGTCGTCCTCGTCCAGCTCCAAAAAGCGGCGCTTGTCCTCGCCGGGCACAACGCCCGCCAGGTGGGGGTTGTTCAGCGCCGTGCCGGGGTTGATGCGCGGCAGCTTGGGCACGCCGGACATGCACAGGGGCCCGGCCTTGCCGCCACCCTCACCTGGGGCCACCAGCAGGCGGTCGTTGCTGACGAAGAGCGCGCCACGGCTCATGATGTGCATGGCCAGCGTGCTTTTGCCCGCGCCGGAGAACCCGCACAGGGCCAGACCGCGCAGGCTGCCGCCACCGGGGTTGCCGTCGCCGGAGGTGCTGTCCGGGTTCAGGTGCGCCACCGCGGCAGAGTGCCCCAGCAGGCAGCCCTGGTGCAGCTTGTACTCAATGTAGCGGTTGTTGACGAAGTTCACCACCTGGTTGGAGTTCTTCTCGCAGGGGCCCAGCGCAAGGTTCAGCCCCTGGCCGAAGAGAAACACCATGCCCGTGAGCCGCTTGCGCACCAGGCGTCCGCCCGGAACATCGGCGTACTCCTCCTTGATGCGCTCCTTGCCAGGGTCCGGCTCCTTGGCCGAAAGGTCGAAGGGGAGCTGCGGCTCCGGGCGCTCCAGGGCGGTGAGGGTCACCTGCACCGGGCCTGGGCCGGCCACAAAGCCGCCGAAATAATCGTCCAGCTCGGCCAGCAGGGCCTCGGAGTTGGTGCGCACCTCCAGGCGGCAGTCGCCCAGGTCCAAGAACAGGGAATAAGGGGCCGGGGATCCCGCGCCCAACATGTCGGCCAGGGTTCCCATGACGTAGCCGTGGCGGCTCATGCGTGTATCCTCCTTGCGGCGTAATCCGCGTACAGTGCTGCGGCGTCGATGCCACGGGCCTCCAGGATGCCCCGGAAGCCCCCAAAGGCCGAGACCTCGAAGATCTTCGGGCCGTCGTCGGTGAGGGCCACATCCACGCAGGTGAAGTCCAGGCCGAAGAGGTTCTGGGCCTTCCAGGCCAGGTCGATGATGTCCTGGGGCGGGTCGAAGGGGGCGTATTTTCCGCCGGAGGCCGTGGTGGTGTTCCAGGCTCCGGGCTGGCGGCAGCGGGCGTAGGTCGTCAGGTACCGCCCGCCCAGGAACACCACGCCCAGGTCGCTTTCGCCCAGGGGGATGGTTTTCTGGATGTAAAAAAAGCCCTGGGCGCCGTGGTACTGCTCCAGCTGCTGGCGCAGGCCCGGGCCGGGCCGCAGCAGGCACATGCCACGGGCCTTGGTGGAAAACAGCGGCTTCAGGATGGCCTCGCCGTAGGCCTCCACCGCGGCCTGGGCCGCGGCCACGTCCTCGGTGACGGTGGTGGGCGGCATGGGAATGCCCTCCAGGGCCAGGGTGGTGGTGCAGGAGAGCCGGTCCAGCAGGCCCATGATGGCGCGCGGCGAGGAGAACATGCGCACGCCCCGGCCTTCCAAAAAGCGCAGCATCTCCAGCCGGTCCAGCAGGCCGGGGGAATAGTCCGGCCCAAGTTTTTTGAGCAGCAGGCCCTTGCAACGGGAGAGGTCGTGCCCCTCGTACATGGCCCGGCCCGTGGCCAGGTCCAGGCTCACGCGCTCCAGCTCGATGAGCAGGCGCGGCCCGCCGCAGGCCTCGGCGGCCTTGTCGGCCAGCAGCTCGGAAGACCAGCCCCCGCGCACCCCGACCACGGCCAGGGCCGGTGTTGGGCGCGTATTCGTGTGTGACGTCTCGTGGCTCATGCGTTCGTCCATTCTCCGATGGTTGGTGTGCCAGCCTAGTTGAAGAGCACCTGCTCCGGCAGGCGGAAGGTTTGCCAGGGGCGGCCCCGGTGTTCCGCCACGCGCTCCATGAGGTAGTGCGCCCGCTGGCACATGCCGCGCGAGAAGGCCGGGTTGAGTTCAAAACGGGTGGAGGTGAACAGGGAGCGCGCCAGGGCCAGGGCCATGCGCGCCTCGATGGTCTCGTCCCGCGCCTCGTGGGCAAAGGCCCGCGCAAAGCTCAGGAACTCGGCCATCATCCAGTTGATGCGCTGGCGCAGCTGCGTTTCGAACACGGGCATGCGGTAGTTGGACACCAGGAACACCGAGACGTCCTGGACGTAGTCCTGCTGGCGCGAGCGGTGCACGTCCAGGTAGTGCAGGCGCTGGCTCTGGTGGTTGTACACCATGTTGTTCACGTTGAAGTCGCCGTGGATGAGCACGGAGAACGGCGCCGGGAGCTCGGCCTCCACCTCGGCGCAGGCGGCCAGCAGCTCCGGGGTGCCGGGGGCTATGCGCCCGCAAATTTCCCTCTCCGGCCAGGAAAAGCCGGGGTGGATTTGCAGCACCTCCGGCAGGCGGGCGGAAAGCTGAGCCATGAATCCGGCGGGCACGGGCTCCTGGCGGCGTGTGGTTTCCCAAATGTCCTGCACGGTCTGGGTGAGGATGAACAGGGCGTTCTGCAGCACGTCTTCCCCGGCTGTCAGCAACACCTCGTCCAGGTTGCAGCCGGGCAAAAACTCCACCAGCAGCGAGCCCTTGTCGCCGTCCTCATGGAAGCCGTAAACATCGGCCACCAGGCCTGGGTAGGTGGCGGCCCACAGCTCCAGCCCGGCCTTCTCGTCCAGGATCTTCTTCAGCGCGCCTTCCTTGTAGATGCTGCCGAGCGGGTCCACGCCGGGTTTGGCGGCCTGGCCCTCGCGCCGGGAGTCCACCTTGCCGATGCGGCAGCCGCTGCGCGTGCCCCAGATGGCCTTGAAGTCCACGCTGGAAAGCCCGCCGGAGAACCCCGTCTTGGTGAGGGTTTGCTGCAGGGCCTCGAACTGCTCGATCTTGATGCGCTCGCCCAGGATGGAGAAGATGAGCGCCTCGCCGATGTTCAGCAGCGCGTCGCCGATCCTTTCCAAATACCTGAAGATAAACAGCACGGTGATGAGGTTCTGCACGTTCTTGCCCGTGCGCAGCTCGCCCATGATGCGGTCGAAACCCACCTTGTACATGCGGTCCAGCCCATACTCCGCCCGGCACACGGAGAGCGCGCCGGAGATGTCCGCCTGCTGGAAGGTGGCCAGCAGCCGGGCCAGGCAGGCCTCGATCTCCGTGAACATTTCCTTGTAGCTGTAGCCGTGCAGGAAGGCGTGGTCGGTGAGGTAGTTGGTTTGCTGCACCACGTTGACGCAGAAGTCGGCCACGCGCTCCAGGTTGACGCACATGACCTGGATGGCGCGCACGCGGTTGGCCAGGGCCTTGTCCAGGCCGCCAGGGCCGATGTCCTTGTGGAAATGGCCGTAGCACTTGTTCTCAATGACCGTTTTGAGGTTGTCGATGTAGTCGTCGCGCCCGACGATGCGGTCGTAGAGCGCATGGCTCGGCGCGTCCAGGAAGCTCGATGTAGCGCGCACCTGGCGCTCCACCTCGGCCACCATGAAGGTGAAGTTCTCCTCCAGCCCCTCGAAGGTGATCATGCCGGGCCCCTAGGACTCCACCTGCAGGGTTCGCTCGCCCGCCGCCAGCTGGGTGCGGGCGTCCTTCCAGGCGATCTTGATGGTCATCTTGCTCTCGCCGTCCTTGCGCTTGGCCTTGACCCCGAAATTGACCAGGGCGCCGGGGGTGAGCACGATCTCCTCGGCCTCGCTGCGCAGCACCACGCGGCCCCTGCCGAAGCCTTCGGTGAGGGCGGCCAGGAAGGTCTGGATGCTCTTTTCGTCCTGCACGGAGTCGAATTCGAATTTGCCGTCGTGTGACATGGGGAAGTCCTCCTTGGTGGGTGCCTTTGCCTAGGCGTTCAGGCGTTCGGTGTATTCGCGGATGACGCAGGCCCGGTCCATGCCGGAGGCCAACAGGCGCTTGCGGATGCCCAGTTCGTCCCAGGCGGGCTGCACGCCGATCTCCCGGCGCACCTTGTCCGAGCCCTGGTCCGGGTTGCGCAGCTTCTCGCTCATGTGCGTGTCGTCGCCCATGAACACCAGCTGCCTGCGGTCGTTCCAGCCCTTGCGGTTCTTGCGCGCCAGGGTGTCGATGAGAAACTCGGTGTAGCGCTGCGACTGCGGGTTCCACACCTCGTAGCCGTCCACGTCGTAGTCGGCCAGGAGGATGGGCCAGAACTGCTCCGGGTGGGGGATGACCACGCCGGCGCCCATGCCGCGCGCTTCCTCGATGACCTCCGAGGCGCGGTAGAAGTAGCGCATGGGAAACCCGGCCTTCACGCGCAGCTTCACCGACTGGGCAAAGGCCTGCACGCGGGTGACCAGGCGGTCGCCGTAGCGCGGGCGCTGGGCGTCGAGGAACCCGCGCACCAGCTTGTTCTTCAGCATGTCCACGGGGATGTCGTCCTGGTGCTTTTCCAGCAGGGCGGAAAGCTTGCGGGCGTGGATGCGGGCGAAGAGGATGGTCTCCTCCGCCGCGCCTGTGTCCGCCGCCACGGCGGAAAGCCGCGCCTCGTCGCGCCCGGTGAGCACCTCAAGGAAGTCGAACAACTGCCGGGCGCGGTAGCGCGCGGTGTGGGCCAGCATGCTCTCCAGCACCCCGGCGCGGTCTTTTCTCTCGGCCCGGAAGTGCAGAAGCAGCTGCACCTTCTGGTTGAACCCGGCGGAGTAGCAGTCCACCTCCACGCCGCTGTACTCGCCGTAGGTGGTTATCTCGTTGTGCTGGGTGGGGATGATGAGCGACTGGCCGCAGCACGGGAAGGTGGCCTCAATGCGCTGCCGGATGAGCGGCATGGGCACGAACTCCGGATGCCAGTGCACGGCCAGCACGCGCTCCTGCCGGGGGAGAACCTCCGCCGGGGTGGCGATGCGCCGCTCCTCCTCCGTGGTCAACCGAGTGCTGGTGATGGCCAGGAAGTCGCGCTCGTCGTCCTCTGTCGGCGTCTCCGGGATGCGGCTCATCTCGGGCTCTGGGCAGGGGCAGGCGGCAAGGGCCGCCGTGGCCGCCGTGTTCGCCCCGCTCGCAACGCCAGCTTTGAGTGCCGGGTGTTTCGCTTTGCTCATCATGGCCTACTTGTGCAGCGTGTGGCAGGTCTTCTTGGACTGGTTCAGCTCCGCGTAGATGGCGCCGAGGGCCACGCGGTCGCCTTCCGCAAAGGCGGCGCGGAACTCCTCCATGAGCGTGGCGTAGCGGGCATAGTCGCCGCCGCCGCGGTCCGGGTGCTCGCACATGGCCTTGGAATCGGCCAGGAAGGCCTCCACGATTTCCGCCGGGGGCAGCACCTGGTTGGCAATGGGGTGGCCCAGGAACTTGAAGCTGGTCTTCAGGCGTTTTTTGATGGCCTTGTACGACTCGCCGCCGGGAAGCTCCGCGCGCTCCCTGGCCTCGGCCTCGGCCTCCGCCGGGGTGGGCAGGCCCTTCACCTTCAGCTTCAGCTCGGCCATGCCGCCCTGCTGCTTGAGGGAAAGTTGGAGCTTCTGGGCGTGCTCGATGTCCGCCGCGAAGGCGCGCAGGGCATCGGGGGCTATGGAGTGCTTGAGGCTGGTGGACAGGGCCTTCAGAACGCCGCGCAACTCCTCGCTGCGCAGGATGATCTCGATCTTCTTGTCACTGCTGCTCATGGGGCCTCCGTTTTTGCACCGCGCTTTCCGTCTGCGATGCGTGTCGTGAGGCCAGTGCTACTCCAAGACGTTTCCGCCTGTGTGACCGGGCCGTGACGGACGGGTGAAGAACGTTGACGCGCTGGACCGGGATCGACAGAGGACTTGCGGGGGCTGTCGTGAGCGCCGCCATACCCTCACACTGGCGTGACATTCCCGTCACAGGCCAGCCGTATGCAGCGTGGAGGCGAGGAAGACGGCGCAGGCGCGCTGGCCAGCCGCGCACTAGATATTTGGGGGAACAGCATGGAAAAACTGAAGGTCTTGTTCATCTGCACGCAAAACAGCGCCCGCAGCCAAATGGCCGAGGAGTTCCTGCGGCGGTTCGCCGGGGATTCCTTCGAGGTGGAGAGCGCGGGCCTGGAGCCTGCCCAGGCGGTGAACCCGCTGGTGGTGGAGGTCATGCGCGAGGTCGGCATCGAGCTTGCCGACAAAAAGCCGCAGAGTGTCTTCGACCTGTTCAAGGCCGGGCGCATCTACGACTACGTCATCACGGTCTGCGATTCCGGCGCGGAGGGCGGCTGCCCCATCTTCCCCGGCCTGACCCAGCGCTGGCACTGGCCCTTCCCCGACCCGGCCAAGGTGACCGGCACGCGAGAGGAACAGCTGGAGCAGGTGCGCCGCATCCGCGACCAGATCCGCGAGCATGTGCAGCGGCCCTTCAATGAGGTCTTCGCCGCGCAGGACCCCTTCGCCCGGTAGGGGGCGCCAGCAAGGGCCGGGGCGGTTTTTCCCCGCCTCGCCCGCTGGGCAACAAAAAAGGGCTTACGAATTGCTCGTAAGCCCTTTTGGCTGTGCGCTGGCGTCCCCAAGGGGATTTGAACCCCTGTTAACGGCGTGAAAGGCCGTCGTCCTGGACCAGGCTAGACGATGGGGACGTTTGTGAAGTGGCTGGGGGACGAGGAATCGAACCTCGATTGGCGGAGCCAGAACCCGCAGTATTGCCTTTATACGATCCCCCAGCAGGAATCGAGAGGCACGTTCTAATTGGACAACGCCAGGTTGTCAACCAGGAAAACGTGCCTGGCTAGAAATAATTACAGCGCCTGAGCCAAACGGCGGGTGCGCTTCTTCAGCTTGTTGATTTTGCGACGCAGCTGCGTGCGGGTCTGACGACCCTCGACGCCGGTCTTCTGGTCGCGCATTTCGCGGATCTGACGCTTCAGGGTGAAGATCTGATCCTTGTAGGGGGAAACGCCGCCCTCTTCGCCGCCGATGCCGAACACTTCCTTGATGGACTTGACCAGCTCGTCCTTCTGCATGCCGCTGGCGCCCACGATGGACGGGATCTTCGCCACAACAACCTGGCGCAGCTCCTTGGCGGTCATCTTGTCCAGGGACTTGGTGAGGCCCAGGCTCTCAAAGGTCACTTCAGTAACTTCCACGCTCATATCTTCCTCCTTGCCGCCTGCAAAGGTCGGTCAGTCATCTCTGTCCCGAGAGCCGCCGCAGGTAGGCCAAATACGCCTTCCCGACAGGGCTTTCGAGGTCAATTTTGTCAAGTAATCCGCCAACTTCCTTCGGGGCAGCAGGCGGTGCGGGCGGAACCTCGACCACGGGCCTAAGGTGTTCGCCCAAAGGAATCCTGCCGTTTAGCAGCTCGAACCGCACCTTGTCAAAGACTTCTTGCCCTAAAAATGCATTCACCCGCTCGATTATTTCCGGAGCGTAGTAAGAAAGATGCTGCGCGGCGGCCGCGTCCTCGGTGAACAGGACCAGCGCGCCCTCCCTGTGGCCCAGGGG
>JAVBYL010000112.1 GCA_030824035.1 Humidesulfovibrio sp. | reverse complement strand
CGCCATCGGGCTTGCGGATGCGGTACTCCTCCTCAAAGGCCTGGCCAAGGTTGCGCAGCCGCTTGTGCGCCAGGGCGATGATGGGAAGATCCTCCGGGATGATGCGCTGCAGAAAGGCCCTGGGGTCGGTGTAGAGCTCCTCGCGCGGGGTGCCGAAGACATGGTCGAAGGAAGGGCTGATGTACAGGATGGACTCGCTGACCAGGTCCTGGATCCAGAACACCTCGCGGACGTTTTCCACCAGTTGCCGGAACCGGCCCTCGCTTTCCCGTATTTCCGCCTCGCGCGCGCGAATGGTGCGGGCCATGGCGGTGAACTCCTCCTCCGCCTGGGCCAGCTCGCTGGAGGTGTTTGGGTGCACCTGCCCAGAGGCCTCGTAGTCGCCCTCCGCCACCTTGGCCATGCTTTTGGTAAAGCGCTCCAGCGGCTCCACAACGCGGCGGCGCAGCACCTGCCTGGTGCGCATGGAAACAAACAGCAGCATGGCCGAGACGGTGAGCAGTAAAACCAGCGTGGAGCGCAGTATGGGCCACAGGATGACCTGGGCCGGGGTTTTGACCAGCAGCACCCAGCCCGTGCCCGGCAGCCGCTGCGTGGTGTCGAAGTGGTTCGCCCCCCGGTCTAGGTGGAAGGTGGTTTCCGGCACGTTGGTGCTGGTTTGGAAGGCGCGCAGGTTGCCGATGTTCTCCTGACGGCGCACGGCGCCATCGTCCGGGTGGGAGATGAGGTTGCCGTAGGCGTCGGCCAGGATGATGGCGCCCTCGCCAAAGGGTTGCAGCCCCTGGATGTGCCCTTGCAGCTGCGAGAGGTTCAGCTCCCCCACGAAGGTGATGCCGGAGGGCGCGCGGTGGCCGATGTAGATGACCAGCTTGCCGCTGGCCGGGGAAAGGAACGGACGGGAGAGGATGAGCGACCCGGCCGCCACCTCGTGCATTTCCAGGGGAAAGTCGTTGCCCTTGGACCCCGGCGGCATGGAGATTTGGATGCGGCCGTCCTGGCCGATGGCGATGAGCCGCATGATGTGCGACGAGGCCTCCACAAACTCCGCCATGAGCCGCTCCAGCTCCTGGGGCGGGGCATCGTGCGTCTTGGCGGCGAAAACGGCTATGTTCTGGCTCGCGTCCTCCGTGTAGGCCCCGATGTGCCTGCCCAGGGTTTCCACCGCCAGGTTGGTGCCCTCCACAAGCTGGGCGCGCATCCAGAACGCGGAGGAGAGGCCGAGCAGGGTGGTGACCACCAGGCAGGGCAAAAAGAGCCAGTACAGCAGGCTGCGGTTGACGATGGCCGCTATGCTGGGGCGCGTCACGGAGCCACCCCTGTGGTGGTTTTGGTGACAAACCCGCCGCGCTGCACCTGGATGATGAAGATGGGGCGGCGGATGTCGCCGTTGGCATCCAGGCTGAAGGGCCCGATGATGCCCTCATGCCTTGCGCCATCGGTGAGCGCCGTCTCCAGCCCCTTGCGCCCGCCCCCGGTCTTGCCCAGGGCGTGGGCCAGCACGGAAACGGACTCGTAGGCGAAGGCCGCCGCGAAGTTGGGCGTCCAGCCAAAGCGCTTGCGGTAGCGCTCGCGGAAGGCGGCAAAGGGCGGGTGGGGGTTGTCCTCCGCGTAGTTGGAAACGAACTCGAACCCTTCCACATCCTTGCCGCCGGTGTTCACAAGGTCGCGGGTGGAGGGCCAGGCCGGACCCAGCACGCGCAGCCCCCGCTCCGTTGGCCGCAGGGCCTGGGCCAGTCTGGCCAGGTCGCGCGCTGAGGTGCAGGCTATGAGCACCGTGGGCTTGGCCGCGTTGATCTCGCCAGCCACCTCGGCCCAGCGCACAGCCTGCTTTGAGGAGAACAGGCGCTTGCCCGCCAGTTCGCCCCCTTCGGCGCGGTAGCGTTTTTCAAAGGTGTTCAGGAAGGTGTCGGTGTAGCCGACGTTGTCTGAATCGCCCACCAGGAAGGCCCGCCCAAGCCCCTCCGACTTGGCGTACTGGGCCAAGTCCATGGCCCACTGGGTGTTGGCGGAGATGAGGCGGTAAAAGTTGTCGCGCTTGCCCTCCAGCAGGGGGGTGGCGGTGGTGGGGGAGACGAGCACCGCGTTCCAGGCCTGCATGTCGGGCATCACCGCCAGGGTCTGGCTGCTGGTCATGTGCCCTATGATGGCCACCACGCCCTTTTCCAGCAGGCGGCCATCCGCCTCCTTGGCGCCCTCGGGGGTGTCCTGGTCGTCCTCGGCCACCAGCTCCAGCGGGCGTCCGTCCACGCCACCCGCCGCGTTGATTTCCTCCACGGCCAGCTGCGCGCCGTTGCGCCCCTGCACGCCCAGGTCCGAGTGCGGGCCTGTGAGCTGCCCGGAAAAGCCGATGCGGATGGGGGCGCTGTTCGTGCCGCAGGCCAACAACAGGGCGAAGGCGGCAGCGGCAAGTGTCAGAGTCAGAGCGAAGCGTTTCGCCATTGGGGGCCTCGGTGGCAATGTGCAGCACGTAAAGCGAAAATCCTACCTACGATATCCGTATATGCTCTTTCGGGCATGCGCGGTCAAGGCCTAACTGGGCTGGATTCCTGGGAAGCTTTGGGGTAGGGGAGTGGGGCGGCGGGAGCCGCGGCAACACTTCAGGAGCAGACATGCCGGGATACAAGGCGCATATCGGCGGGGCACTGGTTTTGGGCGGCGCGTGCCTGGCCGGGGCCGTGCACTTTGGGTACATGGGACGCGAGGCGCAGCCACTGGCGGCGCTGCTGGGTTTTTTCGTGCTGGGCGCGCTGTTTCCGGATGTGGACACGGACTCCGTGGGCCAGCGCCTATTTTACGGCATCCTGCTGCTGGCCGACCTGTACCTGCTGTACGACAAGCGCTACGAGTGGGCCGCCTGGACGGGTTTGTGCGCCATATTGCCGGGGGTGACGCACCACCGGGGCTGGACGCATACCTGGTGGGCCATGCTTGTGGCCCCGCTGCCCATCCTGTTTTTGCCCGCGCTCATAGGAGACGCCTCCTGGCGCACCTTTGTGCCGCTGTACCTGGCCTTTGCCGGGGGGTACTTCTCGCACCTGGCGCTGGACCGCAAGTTCTCCTAGCGCCTTCGCCTCCGCGCTAGGCCTTGAAGGCCTTCAGCGCCTCGCGGATGTAGCGCACCTCTTCGTCGGTCATTTCCGGGTAGATGGGCAGGGAGAGCACCTGCTGGGTGGCGCGCTTCACCACGGCCATGTCGCCCACGCACTGATGGATGCCCGCAAAGCAGGGCTGCTCGTTCAGCGGCAGGGAGTAGTGCACGGAGGTGCCGATGCCTGCGGCCTTGAGGTGGGCGGCCAGGGCGTCGCGGTGGTTGGGCACGGTCATCACGTACTTGTGGTAAATGTGGGTGTTGCCCTCGCGCACCTTGGGGGCGCTGGCAAAGGGCAGCCGGTTCAGCGTCTCGGTGTAGGCGGCGGCTATCTCCAGCCTGCGCAACCGCCAGGCTTCCTCGTGCCCCAGCTTGGCGCCGATGATAGCGGCCTGGACCGTGGGCAGCTGGCTGTTGTGGCCGATTTCCGTATACACGCGCTGGCCCGCGTGGCCGTGGTAGCGCAGGCGCTTCATGTGCTCGGCCACGTGGTGCTCCCGTGCGAGAACCAGCCCGCCGCTGCCCTGCGCGCCGATGACCTTGGTGGGGTCGAAGCTCACGCAGGTGACATCGGAGTACTGCCCCGGCGGCGTGCCGTGGCGCGTGGCGCCCAGGGCCTGGGCCGCGTCCTCGATGACGAAGACGCCGCGCTTCTTGGCCTCGGCGTAAATCTCCTTCAGCTCCGTCATCTGCCCGTACAGGTGCACGGCCACCACGCCGTCCACCTTGCCGCTGGCCACAAGGTCAAGCAGCACGTCCTCGCGCGCCATGTAGTGCTCGTCTTCCACATCCACAAAAACGGGCACGCCCCCGGCATGCACAATGGCCGAGGCCGAGGCCACAAAGGACAGGCTCGTCACCGCCACCTTGCCGCCGGGCTTGAGGCCCAGGGCCTTCATGCCCAGGATGAGCGCATCCGTGCCGGAGCCGACGGCCACCGCGTGGGGCAGGGAGAAAAAGCCCGCAACGCGCTCCTCAAGGTCCGAAACCTCCTTGGCCTGCAACACTTTGCCGTGGGTGAACACGGTTTCCACCGCGTTCATGAACTCCTGGCGGTGGTTGGCAAACTGACGGTCCAGGCGCATGAAGGGAATCTGCATGATGGGCTCCTTGTGAATGTCGTGTACGGACTTGGCTATTTGCCACAGCTGCGCCGCGCTTGCAACGCCTGCGATCATCCCCCGCGCCATGGACGAAAAATCAGCCTTTGGACTTGACTTAAGTCAAGGCTTTCGTGATGGAATGTGCTAAGCTACAAATCTGTATACGCCGTGGCTTCGTCCTCGGCGTGCGGGAAGGGTTCCAGGACCAAGGGTCCGGCAGGGGTGCCGGAGCGCTTATCTAACCAGCGCAAGGCGGTGAGGGGATGAAGGAAAGCAAAACGAAGGCTTTGAAGATGGTGCTCATAGGCGGGGGCCTGGCCCTTGTCGCGGGCATCTTTCTCATGGTTGGGCCGCCGCAGCTGCTGGCGAAGAGCGAAACGCCGGAATTCTGCGCGTCGTGCCACATCCATGAGGCCGTGTACGAGGCGTGGTTCCACCACGGGGCGCACCGGCGCAACCAGTGCGTGGACTGCCACCTGCCCAACCAGAACATTCCAGTGCACTACGCCTGGAAGTCCATCGACGGCATGAAGGACCTGGTCCTGTTCCATTCCGGCCATGTGCCCGACGACATCCGCATCACCGACCACGGCAAGAGCGTGGTGCAGGCCAACTGCATCCGCTGCCACGAGTCGGCCGTGGACATGATTGCCCAGGACAGGCCCTGCTGGGACTGCCACCGGCGGGTGATGCATAAGCGCAGCGGGGCCATAGAGACCCGGTAGGCGGCGCAGGCTGGCTGTTTGGCTTGGCAGGCAAAAGGAATTTCTACCCGCTGGGTGCGGGGTAAACGAGAAGACGAGGGGAGGGCGACAATGCTTCGCAACAAAAAGAGCTCATGGATGATCGTCGGCGTGGCGCTGGCCATGGCCTACCTGGTGGTGCCGTACGGCTGCGCCCCCAGCAAGCCGGAGATGGTCAAAACCGTTCAGATTCCCGACAATGAAATAGACCCCGAGCTTTGGGGCAAGGCGTACCCGGAAGAGTACGAGACCTGGAAGATGACCGAGCAGCCGGAACCCGCTGGCAAGAGCAAGTACAAGAAGGGCATGGACGCCGACCACCTGACCTACGACAAGCTCTCCGAGTACCCGTACATGGCCCTCTTGTTCAACGGCTGGGGCTTTGGCGTGGAGTACAACGAGCCCAAGGGCCACTCCCTGATGGTGCGCGACCAGCTGGAGATCGACGCCAGCCGCCTGAAGGCCGGCGGCGTGTGCCTGAGCTGCAAGACCCCATACTCCGTGCAGTTGCAGAAGGAACTTGGCGTGGACTACTACTCCAAGCCCTACAAGGAAATCCTGGCCAAGATCCCGGAGAAGAACCGCAATCTCGGCGTGGCCTGCATCGACTGCCACGACAACAAGGACATGGGGCTCAAGATCTCTCGCGGCTACACCCTGGGCGCGGCCCTGGACTCCATGCAGGTGGACCAGAAGAAGCTGACCCGCCAGGATAAGCGCAGCGCCGTGTGCGCCCAGTGCCACGTTACCTACAACATTCCCAAGGACAAGGACATGAAGTCCGTTGGCCTGTTCTTCCCCTGGCAGGGCAGCAAGTGGGGCGCCATCACCATCGAAAACATCATCAAGGTCATCCGCAGCGACGACTCCTACCGCGAGTGGAAGCAGAACGTCACCGGCTTCAAGATGGGCTTCATCCGCCATCCGGAGTTCGAGCTGTTCAGCAACAAGAGCACCCACTGGAAGGCCGGCGCCGCCTGTGCGGACTGCCACATGCCCTACACCAAGATCGGCACCAAGAAGATCAGCGACCACCGCGTGATGAGCCCGCTGAAGAACGACATGAAGGCCTGCATGCAGTGCCACACCGAGACGGCCGCCTGGCTCAAGGAGCAGGTCACCACCATTCAGGACCGCACCATCTCCCTGCAGCTGCGCGCGGGCTACGCCACCGCCACCCTGGCCAAGCTGTTTGAAACCGCGCACAAGGCCCAGGCCGAGGGCAAGACCATCGATAAGGCCCTGTACGACAAGGCGCGCGACTACTACGAGGAGGCCTTCTACCGCTCGCTGTTCATCGGCGCGGAGAACTCCATCGGCTTCCACAACCCCACCGAGGCCATGCGCGTGCTGGGCGACTCCACCGCCTTTGCCACCAAGGGCGAGGCGCTGATGCGCCAGGCGCTGACCAAGGCTGGCGTGGACCTGCCCGCCAAGATCGACCTGGAGCTGGCCAAGTACGTGGACGGCCGCGGCGAAAAGAAGCTGATGTTCGACAAGGCCGTGGAGTTCAAGGACCCCACCGGCGTGCAGGACTGGTTCTAAGCTGACGGCACACAACGAAGACTTGAGTTGAAACGAAAGGCCCGTCGCGCAAGCGGCGGGCCTTTTTGTTTTAGATTTGATAACGTCGCTACGTTGTGCAATGCTTGCACGCAAATGTATGTCTATTTCAAGATGACGCCATCTCTGGAGGCTTTCAATGCCAATAATTTTCACACCCGATGACGAGCCGTATTTGGGTCGGAAGCTTCTTTTTCATTTCGATCAGTTGATATGCTCCGCGATGAAATCAAATTCTATACTGGCGCCCATGACTCACGACTTCAAACTCACAGACGCTCAGCGTATGGCTTGTCTTGTCATCCCTCAGTCATTTAGTCTTTCTCTTTCAATCCGCGAACTCATTCGTCAAGGATACTTGTTCGGTGCACACGTGTTGAAGCGCGCATTATGCGAGCGTGCTGTCGTTATGTATTACTTATATCTGTATCCTGAGCATGTCAGTTGCTGGCATGATGGCTGGCACTCTCGCGATGGTGCGCCCTCTCTTTCAAAGATGATAGAGAAAATTAGTGTTAAGAATACTCCTGATTTAAAAGTTTGCGGACATGATCTTGCGGCCTCAATGAACAGCTTGCTGCACGCGAAGCCTGACTCAGCTTATTGGAATATTATCTCAATGAATGAAACTAAAGTTGGCTTTGCTGCTTCAAAGATTCTTGATCGCCCAGATCTGTGCGACGATCTGTGTGCGGATGTGATTCCCTGGCTAGCGTTAGTGCTGGGTATGCTGGAGGCATATTTCCCACGAGAAGTCGAATCAGCGTAAGGTCAACGGTCTATGATTCTGGAAAGTTTTTAAAGTTGTTTTGTGCCACGCCCGCCGGTCACAGCGAGCCGCTTCCAGTTGACAAACCCCGCCCCAGGGGCGAAGCAGGGCAGCGAATGGCGCGCTTGATTGTCGCGAACATTCCGCTGGCCTCCGCCAGCAGCCAACCCAGCCCCAAGGTGACCCCATGGCCGTGAAGAAAGAAGTGGATATTGAGGCGCTGAAAGAGAAGCGCAAGCTGCTTTCGAACCGCGTTGCGGTGTGCGAGGGCAAGATAAAGCGGCTGAACAGGGAGCTGGAGGCGGAGAAGGCCAAGCCCGCCTTCCAAACCAGCAAGGACCCCCGGCACCTGAAGTTTCAGCAAGCCGCCCGGCGCAAGCAGGAGAACCTGCTGCACAGCATCGCCGACCTTGAGAAGGAGCGCGCGGCCCTGAACGCCGACGTGAAGAAGCTGAGCCTCATCATCAAGGGCCAGGCCTAGCGGTTACGCCCCCTGATTCTGCCCCGCGCTCTCGCCTACTCCACGCTTTCGCCTACTCCGCGCGTTTCGCGTCCACGTTTTTGATATCCACCACCGGCGTCTCGTCGATTGCCTCCAGCGGGTACACGCGCAGCCTCGCCGGGGCCGCCATTTCGCGTATCTCCACCTCGTGCAGGCCAAGGGGGTTGGGCCGGTCCGGCGAGCGGGTGGCGAACACCCCGCGCATGGGGCGGTTCTTGTCCGCGCGCGGGTGGCATTGCAGAGTGGTGCGGTCGCCCTGATGCAGCCAGGTGACCACCAGGATGCGCTGCCCCACGGCGAGGCCGAGCAGGGCCGGGGCGTACGCCGGGTCCAGCTCCAGCCAGGCCTCCGGCGCACCCTCCCAGCCGGATTTGGGCGCATCGTCGCGGTCCGTGAGGGGGGAGCGCACGTAACCCAGAATTTTCAGCGTCGTGTCCATGGCGTCCTGCCTAGAGCGTCCTGTCCATAGAGTCCTGCCAATGCGGCGTTCCCCGCGTTGCCGTTAGCCGAAGTGGTCGAACCCGGCCTTGGTGAAGGGCCGCCCGTTGAGCCGCAGGCCCGGCGTGTCCGTAACGGCCCCGATGACCAACGCCCCGGGCAACGCGGCAAGCACCGCCGCCAGCCCGGCGGGGTCCACCGCAGCCAGCAGGGCATAGTCTTCCCCGCCCAGCACGGCCTCCACAACGGGGTCCGCGCCGCGCGCCGCGCAAAACGCCCGCACTTCCGGGTGCAGGGCCTCGGCGGTGATGCTGAGCTCCGCGCCCAGAGGGGCCGCGTTCCGCGCCGCATCCGAGCCCAGAAAGCGCGGCAGGTCGCGGGCCAGCCCATCGGAAACGTCCATCAAGCCGCGAACGGCAGGGAAACCCGCCAGCGTTTGCCCATCTGCAAGGCGCGGTTCCGGCCGCAGGTGCGCGTTGGTGGCGTCGGGCCAGGTTTCCACGGCTGTGCGACCGGCGATTTCCAGCGCCAAGAGCCCCACTCGGGCCAGCCCAAAGGGGCCGATGACGACGAGCGCATCGCCCGGCTGGGCCATGCAACGGCGCAGCAGGCGGCCGGAGGTTCCGGGCCTGCCCAGCACGGTGATGTCCAGCGCCAGCGTGGGGCCGGCGCTCAGGTCGCCGCCGATGAGCGGCAGGGCGAGGCGCGACGAAAGCGCGGCCATGCCGGAAAGCAGCGCGTCGAGGAAGGCGTCGTCCAC
>JAVBYL010000355.1 GCA_030824035.1 Humidesulfovibrio sp. | reverse complement strand
TGACCGTGAACCACCTGGGCGTGGACCGCGAGGGCGTGCTGTACGCCCTGCTGCGCGAGATGCGCCTGCCCCTGGTGTCCTGGTTTGTGGACAACCCGGAATTCATCCTGCCCATTTTCCCCAAGCCGGACCCGGACCTGACCCTGGTTTTGACCTGGGACGCGGACAGTCTGGAGGCCGTGCGGGCCCATGGGTTCCGCCATGTGTTCTGGCTGCCCCTGGGGGCGGACACCCAGCGCTTCCGTCCCGGCGTGGCCCCGCTGGACGCCGCGAAAGGTGCGCAGTGGCGCGCCCGCGTGAGCTTTGTGGGCAATTCCATGCTGGTGAAGACCATGCGCAGGCTGGAGGCGGCGCGGGCCACGCCCGGGCTGCTGGGCGGCTTTGGGCAGCTGGCGCTGGGCTTTGGCCCCAGCGGGGAGCGCGGCGTGCGCGCCCACATCGCCACCACCCGGCCAGACCTGTTGCCCGAGCTGGACGGCCTGGACGTGCTGCGGCGCACCGCGTACGAGACCGCCCTGGTTTGGCAGTCCACCCTGATGTACCGCCTGGGCTGCGTGGCGCGCACCCTGCAACACACGCCGCTCATCGCGGGCGATCCGGGCTGGGCCGAGCTGCTCAAGGGCCGCACGGACTACCGCCTGACGCCGGAGATAAATTATTACGAGGAATTGCCGGGCTTCTACCCCTTGAGCGAGGTGAACTTCAACTGCACCAGCCTGCAGATGAAGGGCGCGGTGAACCAGCGCGTGTTCGACGTGCCCGCTGCCGGGGCTTTTCTGCTCACGGACCACCGCAGGCAGGTGGAGCGGCTGTTCGAGCCGGAGGCCGAGGTGGCCCTGTACCACAGCCAGGACGAGATTCCTGAACAGCTGGCCCGCTACCTGGCCGACCCGGCCCTGCGCGCGCGCATAGCCGCCGCCGGGCGCGCCCGCGTGCTGGCGGAGCACACCTACGAACACCGCCTGAGCGCCATGCTGGCGGTGATGGAGCAGACCTTCCAGCGGACGGGGGGCTAGGCCGTGGCCAATCCGATCCTCGTGCTCCAGATGCAGCGCATGGGCGATCTGGTGCTGACGTTCCCGCTGCTGATGTGGCTGCGCAGGCAGTTCCCCGGCCCGCTGTTGCGCGTGGTGGCGGAGGAGCGCTTCTTCACCCCGCTTTTGCCCCTCAGCCCCCCGGCGGGCTACATCACCTGGGACGAGGCCGCCGCTGGCGCCCTGGATTCCTCGGCCTACAGCCTCATCCTCAACCTGAGCATCCGCGAGGACGCGGCCCTGCTGGCCGGCAGGCTCCGGGCGGAGCGGGTGGTGGGGCCGGCGAGGGAGCCGGGCCGGGACGGCGCGTTGCGCATCCACGGCCCCTGGCAGCTGTACCGGGCCGGGCTGGTGCACAACAACCGCCATAACCGCTTCCACTGGGCGGACTTGAACGCCCTGGACGTCATCCCGCTTTCCACCATGCGCCAAACCAGGTACGACCCCCCGCGCCCGCCGGAGGCCGCCACCAGCCGGGCGGTGGGGCTGTTCGTGGGTGCCAGCGAGCCGGGCAAGCGCCCCGCGCCGGAGTATTACGCCCAGCTTGTGGCCGAGTTGCTGGCCCGGGACTTCCGGCCCATCCTGCTGGGCGGCCCGGACGACCGCCCCGTGGCCGAGGCCGTGCGCGCCCTGTGCGCCCACAAGCCCCTGGACATGACCGGGCGGCTCTCCGTGCGGGAGCTGGCCGCCATCGGCCAAACCCTGTGCCTGATGATAACCCCGGACACCGGGCCCATGCACCTTGCCGCCTGGACCGGCCTGCGCACCCTGAACCTTTCCGTGGGCAACGTGAGCCCCTGGGAGACCGGGCCGTACCAGCCGGGGCACGCCGTGGCGCGCTCCCGCGCCTCCTGCGCACGGGGCTGCTGGAGCTGCACCCGCTCCCGCCCGCTGTGCCGCGATGCGCTCACCCCGCGCCGTGTGGCGGCCCTGGCCGCGCATATGGCGGGCGACCTGCCCCTGCCGGAGCAGTGGGAGCGCCTGGGCCGAATGGACATGCCGGGGCTTTCGTTGTTCCGCACCGGGCGCGGGGCCGAGGGACTGTACAGCCTGGAGCGGCTGGGGCCGGGCAGGGCCGAGGCGGAGGGCCAGGCCGGGAGCCTGGCGGGCGAATTTTGGCGCGGGTATTTCTTGTGGCGGCTGGCCGGGGGCGAGGCGGAAAAAGTTGCCGCGCGCGCCACCTGGCTGGCCCTGGCCGACCGGCACCCCGCCCTGGCGGCACGGGTGCGCGGCGCGCTGCCCACCCTTGGCCGGGAACTTTGCGGACCCTCTGGCGCGGGCGTGGGCTCCCTGGCGGCGGTTTTGCCCTTTTTGCGGCCCCTGGCCGGGTACCTGGACATGCTGGTGCAGAACGGGGACGGCTCCGATGCCTGCCTGCGCGCCAGCCTGGAGCACGTGGCGGCCCTGGCCGAACTCTGCGCCTGAGGCGCGCCCACACCCCAAAAAAAACGGAGCAAGGCCCCGTCCGGTCGGTCGTCCGGGCGGGGCCTCTTCGCGGGGTGGAGATCAGGATCGTTTCGGCTTAGCGCTTCATGGCGATGATTTCGCCGAGGAGGCTGTCCGCCGTGGTGATGACCTTGGTGTTGGCCTGGAAGCCGCGCTGTGCGGTGATCAGCGTGACGAACTCCGTGCCCATGTCGACGTTGGAGCTTTCCAGACTGTTGGAGGAGACGCTGCCCTTGCCCGCGCTGTTGGCCTGGCCGGTGAGCGCCGGGCCGGATTCACGCGTTTGGCTGAAGAGGTTGCCGCCCTCGCGCCGCAGGCCCCACTGGTTGGTGAAGCTGGTGAGGGTGAGGGAGAACAGGTCCAGCACCTGGCCGTTGGAGTACGTGCCGGTGAGGATGCCGTCTCGCGACACGGAGACGCTTTGCAGGTAGCCCGCCGTGTAGCCGTTCTGGCTCTGGTACAGGGTGGAGGAACCGCCGGTGTCGTACGACTGGGTGGACAGCGCGTCCACCACGGGGGTCTTGAAGTTGGGAACCCAACCGGAGTTGCTGATGAGCGTGCCCAGGGCGGCGGCGTTCTCCGACAAGGTTCCACGTGCCACGCTCCAGCCCAGGATGCCCGCGCCGTTGCTTGTGGTGTCCGTGGCGCGGATGCCGAAGTCGATGGAGATGGGGTGCGCCGTGGTGGACGTGGCCAGGCTGGCGCCGGAGGCCTGGATGAAGTTCGGGGTGACGAGCGGGTAGCCGGCGGTGGAAAGGTCGGCCAGCTTCCAGGCGGAGAGGTCCTTCAGGGCGCCGCCGCCGTTGCTCTTCAGGGTGTAGGCGCTCTGGCCCACCAGCTGCCCGGCGCGGAAGGTCATGGTGCCGATCATCAGCACGCCCGCGGCGGAGGTTCCGTTGAGTACGGTCTGCACACCGTTGGCGCCGGAGAGGGTGCGTCCGTCCTCGCTGGGGGGGCAGGTGACTATGTATTCCCACACGGTGTCGCTGCCCGCGTTGGACATGCGCACCTGGTCGAAATACACGGTGAGGTTGTGCGAGGCGCCGACTTCGTCGTACACCTTGAGGGTGGAGCTGTAGCCGTACGAGGCGCTGTCGAGCGGCGTGGTGGCCGTGCCGCGCCAGTTGTTGAACATGGCGAAATAGGGGTTGGTGTCCGAGTTGGACCTGCTCGTCTGGTTGGGGTCCAGGTTGGTGATCATGCTCACCTTGCTGGTGGCTTCCGGCGGGGACTGGAAGTTGTTCACGCGGATGTCCGTGGGCGAGCCGACGATGGAGTATTCCGGAGTGTCGTTGCTGGAGCTGCTGCCGCTGGCGGCGGAGGTGCTGGCGCGCTGCATGGCCCAGCCCTGCACGCGGTAGCCGTGGGGCTCAACCAGGTAGCCGCTGTTGTCGAAGCGGAAGTTGCCCGCGCGGGTGTAGTACTCGTTTTCGGAGTTGGGCACCTTGACCGTGAAGAACCCGTTGCCGCCGATGGCCATGTCCGTGGCTTCGCTGGTGGTCTCGAAGGCGCCCTGGGCGAAGTCGGTGTAGATGGCCGCCACGCGCACGCCGCGTCCCACCTGGGCCACGCCCGCGCTGGTGTTCACGTCCTGGCTGATGAGGTCTTCGAAATACATGTTGGCGCCCTTGAAGCCCACCGTGCTCACGTTGGCAAGGTTGTTGCCGATGACGGTGATCTTCTGCGAATGGGCCTGCAGCCCCGAGATGCCCGAATAGAGCGATGAAGTGAGAGACATTGCTGATCCTCCTTACCCCGTTCTTGTGACGAATGCGGACCGATACGTGTGAAAGGCTTCCCCGCGACCGATTTACGTGGAGGCCTAGGTTCCTGTCTTTTTGGTGGAGTCGTCCGTGGTGGCCGTGTTGACGACTTCTGTGACCGTGGACATGGCCACGGTGCGGCCGTCGGCCAGCATGAGCATGGTGGTTCCGTTCACCGTTTGCACGCCGGTGACCGTGCCGCTGATCTTGGACTGCACGAGCACCGGTTCGCCTTCCGCGTCCTCGGCCACGATGGCGACGCCGTAAGTGCCGTCGGTCATCTTGTTGCCGTTGGCGTCCTTGCCGTCCCAAACGTAGGTGAAGTCGCCCTTGCCCTTGGCGCCAAGCTTGTCGCTGCGGATGAGGGTGCCGTCGCTGCCGTAGATGTTCACGTTCATGTCCGTGACGCTTTCGCCCAGGCTGTAGTAGACGGTGCTTATGGTGTCGCCTTCCTTGGCGATGTTGTAGCCGGAGCTCTTCACGCTCTTGCCGATGTAGTTGACGGCGTTGGTCAGGGTGTCCTTGGCCTGCGCCGCAACCAGCGTTTTGATGCCGGAATTGATGTTGGTGAGCTGCTCCAGGCTGGAGAACTGCGCCAACTGCGCGGTCATCTCCTTGTCATCCATGGGATTGTTGGGGTCCTGATGGTTGAGCTGGGCGAGCATGATTTTGAGGAACGCGTCCTGGTCCAGGGAGGTCTTGTGCTCCTTGGAGGTGGTCTTGCTCGTGGTGTTCTGCGTCGTGTTGACCAGATCGGTGACGCTGGAATTCATAGTCGTTCCTCCTCAACCCTGCCCGCTAGGCGATGATGTGCAGGCCGCGGTCGGCAAGAATTGCCTGCATGCCCTCATTTTGCATTTCGTGGGCCACGCCGCCCAGTTCGGAGCGCAGCAGACGCATTTGGGAGAACATTTTCGTCAGCTCCTGCCGCTCCTGGGCCTGGTTGTGCTGGTCGGCGGAGAACAGGCTCTGCTGGCTCTGCCCACCGGCCAGGCCGGTTTGCACTTCCAGGTTCTGCACCTTGAGCCCCTGGTCCTCCAGGGTCTTGCGGATGGTTTCGAGCTGGCCTGTGAGCATCTTGGCGGTGTCAGGGTCCTCGGCGCGCAGCACGGCGTGCACGTCCTTTTCCTTCACCTGGATGATGACCTGCAGCTTGCCCAGATTCTCCGGGTCGAGCTGGAGGGTGAGCTGCTTGCGGCCCTGGCCCAGGTCCTTCAGCAAGGCCTCCTGCACCTGGGTGAGCATCTTGGGCGCGGCGGTCTTGTCGAAGGCCTTGGCGGCCTCCTGGGCGGCGTCGCCCTTGGCCTGCTGGTTGGCCTGGGCCTGGCTGGTCCGGTTCATCAGGCTGTCCAGGGTGTCCCGGCCGCTCTGGCCCGCCTGCCCGGATTGGCCGCTGTGGCCACTCTGGCCGGACTGGCCGCCCTGGCCGGACTGGTTCGCGTTGGCAAGCCCCTGGGCCTGGGTGTCACCATCGGCGCGCACCTTGGTCTGAAATTCGCGCCAGGCCTTGTCCTCGGCCTTGGCCTGCTTCTTGTCGTGCTCGTTGAACCAGCTGGTCTCCTGGCCTTCCTTGGTCTTCAGCTCGTAGGTCAGCTGCGGGCCAGTGCCTTCCTTCTGGGCGGTGCCGGTGGTCTGGTTGGCGTCGCGGCTGGACTTGGCCACGTCCTTGTCCATCACCCGGCCCACGGCGCTGGCGATGTCGCGGTCGATGGCGAGGTCCTTCGCGCGCTGGTCCTTCATGGC
Source organism: Humidesulfovibrio sp. (assembly GCA_030824035.1). Taxonomy (GTDB): domain Bacteria; phylum Desulfobacterota; class Desulfovibrionia; order Desulfovibrionales; family Desulfovibrionaceae; genus Humidesulfovibrio. Next base: position 2,988 of record JAVBYL010000355.1, on the reverse strand, counting down.
CTCGCCCAACTGGGCCAGGGCGTTCTTCATGTCGGCCACTGTGCCGTTGGCGGAAAAAGCGCCGGAGAGCTTGGCGGCGGCGTCTTGCGGCAGGCCCAGGGCCTTGAGGAACCCGGCCAGTTCGTCCTTGTCCACGCCCAGGCTCTGGCCCTGCGGCATGCTGGCCAGTTTGCTCTGAATGTTGGAAAGCACCTTGAGCCCGTCGCCCTTGGCCACGTCGAGCACCATCTGGCTGGACTGGTCCGGGGTGAAGCCGAGCTTCTGGAACATGGCCTGCATGCCCTGGCTTTGGCTGGCGCTGAGCTCCACGGGCTTTTTGGCCCCGGCGAGGGAGCTGGACAGGGTGTGCACCAGCTGGCCCCAGGTGAGGGTTCCGGCCTGCACGCGCGCGCCCATCTCCTCTATGTCCTTGTCCGACAAGCCGGCCTTGACCAGCACCGGGCGGACTTCCTCGAAGGCCTCGCGGGAGACCGGAGCATTCTTGGCGGTGTTCAGGCGCTGGTCGGTGCCGCTCTGGCTCGTTTGCCCGGCGGCCTGCGTGGATGACTGGGCGCTTGTCGTGCTCGCCTGGGCGGTGGCTTGGTTCACGGCCTGCTGGGGCTGGTTCACGGCTCCGGTGGAGTCCGCGGCCACCCGGATGGGGGCGGTGATGGCCGGGGCGGCGGGAGCTGCGGTGCTGACGGTGCTGGTCTGGGCGGCGCTCACGCTGTCGCGGGTCAGGCTCGGGTCGGCGGTCTGCGGAGTGGGCAAAGAACCCGCGCCCGTGCTGGGGCGGGACATAAGGTGCAGAAAATCGGCGAAGGCTCTGGCCTGGGAGCTGGTGTCGACCAAGGCGGCGGAGCGCAGTTGCTCGAAGGGATCGGATGAGCTGGTCGTGACGGCGGGAATATCCTGCATGGCATGCTCCTTTGCGCGGCTATCTTTCAAAAGCCGTTCCAAAGTGGGCAACATGCAATAACAGCGGGTTAGGCGGCTGTGCGGGCGGGGGGGAGCGGCAAAAGCTGCCGCAAGGGGCATGTTTGGCCGGGCGGGCCTAGGCGAAGAAGAAGCGCTCCAGGTCGATCTTGAGGGCGGCGGGGTTCAGCACCTCTTCAATGTCCACGGCCTCCGGGGTGTTCTCCAGGGCTTCCAGGTCCAGCACGCGGGGCAGCTGCGGGCGCTTCTTGGCGTCGAGCACCACCTTCACCTCCGGCTTGGTGGGGCGCAGGCTGTTGGCGCTGGCCACTATGCCGTATTCGCCGCTGGAAAGGCGCACCAGGCTGCCCACGGGGTACACGCCCATGCAGCGGATGAAGTTCTCGATGGCCTGGGGGGTGAAGTCGCGGTCGCGCCACTGGTACATCATGCCTAGGGCCTTGGCCGGGGGGATGGGGTCCTTGTACACGCGGCGGCTGGTGAGGGCGTCGTACACGTCCACCACGCTGATGATGCGCGAGAACCTGCCGATGTCGTCGTGCCGCAGCCCGCGCGGGTAGCCGGTTCCGTCGAAGCGCTCATGGTGCTCCACAACGGCGCGCAGGATCTCCGGGTCCAGGCCGGGCTGGCCCTGCATCAGCTTGTACCCTTCCAGGGGGTGGCTCTTCATCACCTGGAACTCCTGCTCCGTCAGCTTGCCCGGTTTGTTCAGGATGGCCTCCGGGATGCGGGCCTTGCCCGCGTCGTGGTACAGCCCGGCAATGCCCAGCTTGTGCAGGGTGGGCTTGTCCATGTCCAGGTGCTTGCCCAAAATGATGGCCAGGATGCTGACGTTGATGGAGTGGGTGTAGGTGTATTCGTCGAACCAGCGCAGCTTGAACAGGGTGGCGCTGGCGGTCTCGTTGCGGAACACGCTCTCGATGAAGTTGTCCACCAGGGGCTCGGCCTCGCGGTAGTCGATGTCCTTGCCCTTGCGCACGTCGTCCACAAAGCCGCGCACGTGCGTCAGGGCCTCGCCGTACAGGCGCTTGGCTATGGGCAGCTCGTCGGACAGGCTGGTGGTGATGGGCACGCCCACGGGGCGCTCCTGGCCGAGCAGGCCGATGTTGATGGCGGGGTCGATGCGGATGTCTTCGGCGCTGGCGGGGAGGAGGGTTTGGATGCACCGGGGGCTGAGCAGCGGCTTGTTCACCTGCACCAGGGGGCTTTCAAAGGTGCCAAGCCCGTAGGAGAGCACGTACATGCCCACCTTGAGGTCCGCCCGTTTGATGCGTTGGTCCATCTTCGCCCCTTTTTCTGGTAGGGATTCCTGTACGGGCTCTGGCCTAAAAAAACAAGACTCCTTCCTGATTAAGCTGGTCGAGCAGCGCCTCGCAGTCCCTGGCCAGGTAGTCCGGCCCGGCGGCGGCCAGGGCCTCGCGCGTGGCGTGGCCGCTGACAACGGCGGCGGCAAGCAGCCCGGCCCGGCGGGCGGTCTCCACATCCAGGGGGTGGTCGCCCACCAGCAGGGCGCGCTCCGGCACCACCCCCAGGCGTTCCAGCACGGCCAGGGCGTGGGCGGGGTGGGGCTTCACCCGGGGGGCGTCTTCCCGGGCCAGGAAGGCGTCGCAGCACTGCTCCACATCGGGGAACACCACCTTGACGGCGGCGGTGGAGTTGCGGGTGAGGATGCCGGTTTTGATGCCGGAGGCGCGCAGCCTGGCCAGCAGGGGCCGGGTGAAGGGGAAGAGGGCGGCGTTTCGTGCTGCGTCGAGCTCCGTGGCCTGGATGACCAGGCGGCCCCGGCTGTGGAACTCCTGGCCCAGGGCGTGGTCGAACTCGCGGATCTCGCCCGCCAGCTCGTCCAGCCACTCCAGCACGGGCAGGGCGGAAGGCTCCGGCTCCTCGCCAAGAAAAGGCTCGGCCAGGGCGGTGATGGAGCGGCGCAGGCGCGTGAAGTCGATGGTCAGGTGGGCCAGGGTGCCGTCGAAGTCGAAAAGCAGGGCCTGCAAGGGTAGGCTGGCGGCGTGGGTGGGGTGCGGCATGGCGATGAATTCCTCGTGCTGGGGGGCTGCGGGGGCTTGCCCGCCCGCT
>JAVBYL010000325.1 GCA_030824035.1 Humidesulfovibrio sp. | reverse complement strand
TGGAGCAGGCCCGCGCCACCCTGGCCGACCTTGCCCCGGTGCAAACGCCCGTGCCCCTGCGCGACACCTTCGCCCGCCCGGGCGAGCTGCTCAAGCTGGGCGAGGCCGACCTGCGCTCCGTGGCCTACTACTTTCCCAAGGGCAAGCTGATGGGCGTGGGCATTGTTTTCGAGGGCGAGGCAAACTACTTCCTCATCAAGGAGCACCTGCTGGCGCTGTATGGCCCAGGCCGCCAGCTGGGCGACCGCTACGGCTGGACCTGGCCCGCTTTTTCCATCGAACTGCGCATGCGCGGCCAGCTGGGCGAGCTGCGCTACACCTACGCGCCCTGAGGCAGACGCGCCTAAACGCGAGCCCTGGCGCCGAAAACGGAAACGGGGGATGCCGACATGACACCGAGCGAGCCGCCTCGCCTTGAGGGGCCGCAGTCCGCCGGGGGCCCACTGGGCCAGGAGCAGGCGGGACCAAGCCAGTTGGGGGCAGGCCCGTTGGGGCCGGAGCCGTCTCCCCGGCGCACCGCCGGTGCTGTGCCCTACATGCTCACGGTGCTGGCGCTGGCCGTGGTGCTCGGCGCGCTCTTCCTTATGGTGTACGAGCTGCTGGCCCAGCACCCGGAGCCCGCGCCCGCGCTGATCTGGCGGGCCTACGGCGCGCTCTTGGTCGGCATGGCCGCCCTGGGCCTGCAGGCGCTGCTTGTGGGGCTGCGCTTGGTGCGCCCCCTGCGCGAGAAAACGGCCGAGGCGGTTTGCCTGCGTGCGGCTCTGGCCAACGTTTCCCACCACGATCCCCTCACCGGCGTGCTCAACCGCGTGGCCTTCGACCACTCCATCGTGCTCGCCCTGGAAGGCCTGAAACGCTACGGCGCGGGGTTTTCCGGCATACTGGCCGATGTGGACGGCTTCCGGGCCGTCAACGACGCCTATGGCTACGAGACCGGCGACCAGGTGCTGCACGAGCTGGCGCATCTGCTCAAAACGCACATTCGCCAGGCGGACAGCCTGTACCGCTGGCGCAGCGGGCGTTTCCTCATCCTCGCCCAGGGCATAGACGCGGGGCAGGCCGCGCGCATGGCGGAAATACTGCGCGAGGTCGTTTCCGGGCACGCCTTCACGGGTGGGGTGCGCCTGGGGTTGTCGCTGGGGGTCTCCGCCGCCAGGGCGGAGGACGCTCAGGAGAGCTTCGTGGGTCGGCTCAAGACCGGCCTGGCCCTGGCCAAGGAGGGCGGCGGCAACGCCGTGGCCCAGGCCTGAGGCTGACCAGGTTGGCGCTGCCGAGTTTGCCTGGGGCTGATGCGTTCGGCTGAGGCTGATGAACCCGGGCGTCCGTCAGCTGACGCCCTGCTCGGCAAGGAAGGGAGCGTAGCGGCCGTCCTCGGCCTGGATGTGCGCGCTGAGCCAGGTGAGCAGGTAGCCAAGGATCTGATGCGCCAGGGCCGTGGTCGGCTCGGCGCCGGCAAAGCCCTCCAGGGCGCTTAGGAGCTCCCGGTGCTGGGCCTTGTGGCCAGCCAGGCCCGGGTAGCCGTGCAGGGCCAGCAGGCCTTCCTCCGTTTCAAAGTGGAACCGCGCGTAAGTGCGCATGCTGTCCAGGGCGTCGGCCAGGGCCAGGGCCGCGTCGCCCCGGGCCAGCTTGGCGTGCATGTTGTTGATGATTTCGAACAGATACTTGTGCTGCGCGTCCACAATATCCACGCCGACTTTCAGACTTCCATCCCAGCAGACTATGGCCATGGGGAAACCTCCGAATGGGGGGCGGTTGTACCTGTCCTGTATCACATCTTTGCGGCCTTGGAAGGGGAGGGCGTAAAGATTATTTCCACCCGCGGCCAGAGGGCGCGCAAAAAAAATCCTCCAGGTTGGTCCGCTTTTGCCCCGCAACCCCCAGCCATCAATTCCTCCAACACGGTTGGGAATCGCTTGTGCTTGGAATCACAAATCCTGAAATTTATATTCAACACACTGGAATAGCAGTTGTTTTAATCCCGACCAAACGAGGTTTTCTTCGCTTCCCCCTCTTGACGCGATTGGTGGAATTGGGTAGTCACGGGTAAGACATTATTTCCTACTAGCTTGGCGGGATTTGCGCGGGTGTGCCACATCGGGGGCTCGCGTTATTCTCGGGCTTTCGTCTGGAACGGGCAAACCCTCTCAACGTACGAGGCAAGGAACAACAACATGGAAAAAGGAAGAGTACTGCTGCTGTCCGCCGGGGCCCTGTTCGCCCTGGCCGTGGTCTCGATCCTGAGCCTGGAGGCGCAGGGGGTCGGGGAGGCGCAGGCAAAGGCCGCCGCACGGGCGGACGTGGTGAATATCGATGCCATGTCCATCTACGGCAAGCTGGAGCTGCCGCCCGTGACATTCTTGCACGACAAGCACACGGCCGCCCTGGAAAAGGCTGGCAAGGACTGCAAGTCCTGCCACCTGGAAAAGGACGGCAAGCTGGTCGTGAAGTTCAAGCGCGAAAAGGATACCTCCCAGGCTGAGGTGAAGACCATCTACCACAAGGGTTGCATCGGCTGTCACGACGACATGGCCAAGAAGGGCCAGAAGACCGGTCCCCTCGACGGCGCCTGCCGTTCCTGCCACGACGCCAAGCCCAAGATCGTCTCCGTGAAGCAGGAGGCCGGGCTTACCAACGCCCTGCACTTCCGCCACACCGAGAGCAAGGAAATTCCTTCCGGCCTCAAGGATGAAAGCGGCGCCCCGTCCAAGGACAACTGCGACCGCTGCCACCACGAGTACAACAAGGATACCAAGAAGACCTTTTACGCCAAGGGCAAGGAGGGCACCTGCCGCTCCTGCCACGAGGCCAAGCCCACCAAGGACGTGCGCAGCATGTCCCAGGCCTCCCACGACTCCTGCGTGAACTGCCACCTGGCCCTGGCCAAGGCTGGCAAGAAGGAGACCGGACCGGTCCTCTGCGCCGGTTGCCACAGCAAGGAAGGCCAGGATAAGATCGCCGCCAAGAACAAGGAGGCCGTGGTCAAGGCCGGACCCGAGGCGCGCCTCATCCGCCGCCAGGGCATGCCGGACCTGACCCTGGTCAGCATCGAGAAGCCTGTGGAAGGCGCCAAGCCCATGGCCATGAGCCCGGTGGCCTTCAACCACAAGCTGCACGAGAAGAACGTGGAAACCTGCCGCGCCTGCCACCACAAGGAGACCGCCGCCTGTTCCAAGTGCCACACCGTGCAGGGCAAGAAGGAAGGCGGCTTTGTGCAGCTTGAAAAGGCCATGCACCTCGCCACCTCCAAGCGCACCTGCGTGGGCTGCCACAACACCAGCAAGCAGGACCCCAAGTGCGCCAGCTGCCACGACATGATGGCCGCACGCAAGAATCCGCCCAAGGCCTCCTGCAACAAGTGCCACACCCAGGGCAAGCTGAACGTGCCCGCCGAGCCCGGCTCCATGCCCGCCTACTGGGCCATGAAGCCCGAGGAAAAGGCCGCCGCCGCCGCCGAGCTCTTGAAGAACCGCGCCGACAAGGCCGACATCTTCAACACCGATGACATCCCGGAAAAGGTCGTCATCAAGAGCCTGGTGAACGAGTACGAGGCCAGCGAAATGCCTCACCGCAAGATCGTGCTGAAGCTGGCTGAGAACATGAAGGACTCCAAGATGTCCGGCGTGTTCCATGCCGATCCCGGCACCCTGTGCCAGGCCTGCCACCACAACACTCCGGCCGGCAGCAAGAAGCCGCCCAAGTGCGTGAACTGCCACGGCCAGGCCTTTGACAGCAAGCAGCCCGCCCGTCCCGGCCTCAAGGCCGCGTACCATGGCCAGTGCATGAGCTGTCACAAGTCCCTGGCGCTGAAGAAGCCGCTGAATACGGACTGTGTGGGCTGCCACAAGGAAAAGAAGAAGTAAGCCGGACCCGGCACAAAGTGAGGAGCACGTCAATGAAGAGAAGACAGTTTCTCGGCTTGCTGGGCGCCGCAGGGATTACGGCCACCCTGGGCACGACCGCGCAAGCCGCCGCAGGCAAGACCTTCGAAGGCCACCCCGACACCAAGGGTGTGCTGTTCGACGCAACCCGCTGCATCGGCTGCCGCAAATGCGAAGCCGGATGCAACAAGGTCAATAAACTCCCGGCTCCGGCCAAGCCCTTTGAGGACCTGACGGTTCTGGAAAAGGACCGCCGCACCGACGAGAAGACCTACACCATCGTGAACAAGTACAAGGGCAGCAAGGGCCCGGTGTTCCGCAAGTTCCAGTGCAACCACTGCATGGAGCCCGCGTGCGCCTCGGTCTGCTTCGTCCGCGCCTTCACCAAGGAGCCGGACGGCTCCGTGAGCTACGACGCCAGCGTGTGCGTGGGCTGCCGCTACTGCATGGTGGCCTGCCCCTTCAACATCCCGGCGTACGAGTACGACGACCCCCTTACTCCCAAGGTCGTCAAGTGCACCATGTGCCACCCGCAGATCAGCTCCGGCGAGCTCACGGCCCCCGGCTGCGTGTCCGCCTGCCCCAAAGAGGCGCTGACCTACGGCAAGCGCGATGAGCTCATCGACATCGCCCGGGAGCGCATCCGCAAGAATCCCGAGCGCTACCTGAAGCACATCTACGGCGAGAAGGAGATGGGCGGCACCAGCTGGATGTACATCTCCGGCGAGCCCTTCTCCAGCATCGGCCTGCGCGAGGACCTGGGGACCACCAGCGTTCCGGCCATGACCAGCGGCCCGCTCTCCGTCGTTCCCATGGTGGCGGCCCTGTGGCCCGCCTTCCTGGGCGGCGTTTGGGCCATCAACAAGCGCAAGGAGAAAGTGGCCGAGGAAGAGCAGAAGGCCGCCGTGAAGGCTGCCAAGGCCGCCACCCAGGCCGACGCGGACGCCAAGCTCGCCAAGGCCATGGACGGCGCCGAGAAGGACAAGGCCTCCGCCATCGAGCGCGAAGTGAAGCGCGCCCTGGAAGAGGCTGAAGCCGCCCGCAAGGAAGCCGAGGCCGCCGAGAATACTGACACTCCCGAAGATAACGACGGGAAGGGGGCCTAGATGTCCACTGAAAACAACAAATCGCTCATGACCCCGGCGAACATCATCACCGGGATCATCCTGCTTGTGGGCCTGATCATCACGGTGCTGCGGTTCACCAAGGGCCTGGGCACAGTAACCAACCTGGACCAGAACAACCCCTGGGGCATCTGGATCGGCTTCGACCTGCTCTGCGGTGTCGCCCTGGCGGCCGGTGGCTACACCACCAGCTCTGCGTGCTACATCTTCGGGCTGAAGCGCTACCACTCCGCTGTGCGCCCGGCCATCCTGACGGCCTTTTTGGGCTACGCCCTGGTCGTCTTCGCCCTGCACTACGACGTGGGCCGCCCCTACCGTCTGGTGTACCCCCTCTTCGTGCAGCCCGGCACCACGTCGCTGCTGTTCGAGGTGGGCCTGTGCGTCTTCCTGTACGTCACCGTGCTGGCCATCGAGTTCTCCCCGGCCATGTTCGAGTGGCTGGGCATGAAGACCCTGCGCAACAAGATCCACAAGCTCACCCTGGCCCTCACGGTGTTCGGCGTGGTGCTTTCCACCCTGCACCAGAGCTCCCTGGGCGCCCTGTACATCGCGGTGCCCAGCAAGCTGCACCCCCTGTGGTACAGCCCGTACCTGGCGATCCTCTTCTTCGTGTCGAGCATCCCGGCCGGCCTGTCCATGGTCATCTTCGAGGGCACCCTGGCCCACAAGCCCTTCCACCACATGATGGACAAGACGCACCTGGACGAGCATGAAGGCGTGATCCTGGGCTTCGCCCGCGGCGCCTCCATCGCCCTGGCCGCGTACTTCTGCGTGAAGCTCGTGGCCCTGGCGGCGGACAACAACTGGCATTACCTGGCCACCGGCTGGGGCGCCTGGTACCTGGTGGAAGTGCTCGGCTTCGTGGCCCTGCCCAGCCTGCTTTACGCCATCGGCAGCCGCGAGAAGAACATCAAGCTCATCAAGTGGACCGCCGCCCTCACCGTGTTCGGCATCATCCTGAACCGCTTCAACGTGTCCATGGTGGCCTTCAACTACAACCTGCCCGCCGACCAGCGCTACTTCCCCAGCCTCATGGAAATCGGCATCTCCATCTTCGTGGTGACCTTGGGCGTGACGATCTACCGCTTCATCGTAAGCCGCATGCCCATCTTCTTTGAGCACCCTGAATACAAGGACGCCCACTAAAGGAGGCGCACCATGGAATACTACATCTATCACGACTTCATGATGCACACCAAGTCCATCATCTACATTCTGATGGGCCTGTTTGTGGTGGGTTTCTGGGGCCTCTGGGCCTACATGACCTCGCGCGACGAGGAAATTCATAAAATGCCAGAGCACCACTAGGAGTCACCCATGTACGCACTCATCACCGGACCCCTGCTTTGGCTGACCTTCGCCGTGTTTTTCGGCGGGCTGGCCTGGCGCGTGTACACGTATATCAAGGGCCTTGACTGGAAGCTGGACCGCGTTGCCTACGCCACGCAGCGCGAGGCGGGCATCCGCGGCGCCCTGCGCAGCATCGCCGCCTGGATCGTGCCCTTTGGTTCCCAGGGCTGGCGGGTGAAGCCCATCTTCACCATCCTGTTCTTCTGCTTCCACATCGGCCTTGTGGTCGTGCCCATCTTCCTGGCCGGGCACGCCGTCATCTTCAAAATGCGCTTCGGCATCGGCTGGCCCACCATTCCCATGGCCCTGGCCGATGCGCTGACCATCATCATGATCGGCGCGGGCGTGGGAATCCTCATCCGCCGCGTGGCCCTGCCCGAGGTGCGCATCGTCACCAGCCTGTACGACTACCTGCTCCTGGTCATCACCGTGGCGCCCTTCGTGACGGGCTTCATGGCCGTGCACCAGATCGGCGCGGACTACGAGTTCTGGCTCCTGGCGCACGTGCTCACCGGCGAGATCATGCTGCTGGCGGTGCCCTTCACCAAGCTGTTCCACGTGGTGGGTTTCTTCCTGTCGCGCGGCCAGCTCGGCATGGACTACGGCATCAAGCGTGGCGGGCTGAAGGGCTCGCCCATGGCCTGGTAGCCCCCGGGCGCCACGGACAATAAAGAGAAGGAGAGAGTTCCATGCCTGAAGGAAAGCTCTGCAACAGAACGCCCGTCAACACCCAGGAGGATCTTGAGACCCTCCTGGCGGACAAGGGCGGCAAGCAATACTACGCCGAAATGCTGGAGTTGGACGTCGACAAGGCGAAGCTCGCCACGTCCCTGAAAAACACCTGCAAATCCCGCATCCGCACCTGGCTTGAGATTTGCGCCCACTGCGGTCTGTGCGCCGATTCCTGCTTCCTGTACCTGTGCAACAATCGCGACCCGAAGCAGGTTCCGGCCTACAAGATCCAGTCCACCCTGGGCGAGATCGTCAAGCGCAACGGCGATGTGGACAACGAGTTCATGCGCCACGCCATGGAAGTGTCCTGGAGCCAGTGCACCTGCTGCAACCGCTGCGGCCAGTACTGCCCCTACGGCATCGATATGGGCGTCATGTTCAGCTACACCCGCGGCCTGCTGTACTCTCAGGGCTTTGTGCCCTGGGAGCTCAAGATCGGCTCCGGCATGCACCGCGTGTTCAAGGCCCAGATGAACGTCACCGACGAGGACTGGACCGAGACCTGCGAGTGGATGGCTGAAGAGGCCCAGGACGAATGGCCTGGCCTGGAGATCCCCATCGACAAGGAAAACGCGGACGTGATGTACACCGTCAACGCCCGCGAGCCCAAGCACTACCCGGAGGACATCTCCGAGGCCGCCGTGCTGTTCCACGTGGCGGGCGAAAACTGGACCGTGCCCAGCTCCGGCTGGGAGCAGACCAGCCTCTCGCTCTTCGCCGGCGACTGGGAAGCCTGCAAGATGCAGGTGGAGCACGTGTACTCCGCCATTGAGCGTCTGAACCCCAAGTGCGCCGTGGGAACGGAGTGCGGCCACGCGCACCGCGCCACCGTCATCGAGGGCCCCTACTGGGCCGGCCGCACCGACGGCCTGCCGCCCAAGCCCTACCTGCACTACACCGAGTGGCTGGCCCAGGCCCTGCGCACCGGCAAGATCAAGATCGACCCGGCCAAGAAGATCAAGCAGCTGGTGACCTTGCAGGACTCCTGCAACTACATCCGCAACTACGGCCTCAAGGAGATCACCCGCGAAATCCTCTCCTACATCGTGGAGCCCGGCTACTTCGTGGAAATGAGCCCCAACAAGGAGCACAACTACTGCTGCGGCGGTGGCGGCGGCTTCAACGGCGTGGGCATGTTCCGGCCCCAGCGCAACCGCGCCCTCATGGTCAAGCGCGACCAGATCCTGGCCACCGGTGCCAAGCTGGTCATCGCGCCCTGCCACAACTGCTGGGACGCCATCCGCGACCTTGAGGAAGAGTTCAAGATCGGCATCAAGTGGAGCTTCCTCAAGCCTCTCATCATCCACATGATGATAGTGCCCGAGCACCTGAAGCCCCAGGAAGAAGAGGAATAGCCACAGCGGCTTATTCCCGGCTCGCCTGAGTTACCCGGGGGAGGGGGGTCGCCTCCCTCCCCCTTTTTTGTTGAGGACGCACACAAACCGGAGACGCCATGCGCCTGAGCACCAAGAGCCGTTACGGCACCAGAATGCTCATCGACATCGCCCAACACGCGCACGACGGTCCGGTCTCGGTTGCGGAGATCGGCTCTCGCACCGGCATTTCCGAAAAGTACATGGAGAAGCTCATCCGCCGTCTCAAGCGCGCCGGGCTGGTCATCAGCAAGCGCGGCCCCAAGGGCGGCCACCAGCTCTCCAAACCCGCGGAAGACATCACCGTGGGCGACGTGGTGCGCGCCCTGGAGGACTGCGTTGTCCTCAAGGGGTGCGGCCTGGGTCGCGACACCTGCGCCACCTGCACGCGGCTGTCCACCTGCCCCACCAAGGCCGTTTGGGAGCAGGCCAGCGAGGCCATGTTCAAAACCCTGGATTCCTATTCCCTCAAAAGCCTCATGGGTGTTTCGCTCTAATCGCCCGCCCTCCGTTTGCCAC
>JAVBYL010000068.1 GCA_030824035.1 Humidesulfovibrio sp. | reverse complement strand
CAAGGACGGCATAGTGGACCCGGACGAGCTGGCCAAGGTGCTGGACGACGAGGTGGCGGGCATGATGATGACCTGCCCCAACACCCTGGGCCTGTTCGAGAAGAACCTGCCCAAGATCGTTGAGATGCTGCGCAGCGTGGACGCCCTGCTGTACTACGACGGCGCGAACCTCAACGCCATCATGGGCAAGATGCGCGTGGGCGATGCCGGGTTCGACGTGGTGCACCTGAACCTGCACAAGACCTTCGCCACGCCCCACGGCGGCGGCGGCCCCGGCGCTGGCCCGGTGGGCGTCAGTGAACGGCTGGTGCCGTATCTGCCCATCTCCCGCGTGGAAAAGTTGGAGGACGGCCAGTTCTTCCTCAACTACGACTTCCCCAAGTCCATCGGCTACGTTGCCCCGTTCTACGGCAACTTCGGCGTGGTGCTGAAGGCCTATGCCTACATCCTGCGCCTGGGCGGCAAGGGGCTGACCCGCGCCACCGAAAACGCCGTGCTGGCGGCCAACTACCTGCGCAAGCGCCTGGACGCCGTGCTGGAGGTTCCCTACGACCGCGTGTGCATGCACGAGTTCGTGGCCACGGCCTGCAAGCAGTCCACCTGCGGCGTGCGCGCCCTGGACATAGCCAAGATGCTGCTGGACAAGGGCTACCACGCCCCCACCATCTACTTCCCGCTCATCGTCAAGGAGGCGCTCATGTTCGAGCCCACCGAGACCGAGAGCCTGGACACCCTGGACCAGTTCGCGGACGACCTCATCGCCCTGCTGGCGGAAGCGGAGAACGACCCGGCCTTTGCCACCAGCGCGCCGCGCACCCTGCCGGTGACGCGCCTGGACGAGACCCGCGCCGCCCGCAACATGGAACTGACGGACGACCTGTAGGCTTGCCTGAACACCCAGGCTGTAGGGGTTTATGACAACGACATATGATCTCGTCGTCCTGGGCGGCGGTCCCGGCGGTTTCGATGCCGCCGTGGAGGCCGCCGCCGCAGGGCTGAAGACCGCGCTGGTGGAGGCCGCCGAGCTTGGCGGCACCTGCCTGAACCGGGGGTGCATCCCCACCAAGCTGTGGCTGGGAGCCACCGCCGCCGTGGAGGAACTGGCCGCCCAGACCAAGGCGCGGGTGGCCACGGGCGAGGTCCGGGTGGACTTCGCCGCGTTGCAATCGCGCAAGGACAAATACATCGCCGCCACGCGCAAGGCCATGGCCCAGCGCCTGGCCCAGCTTGGCGTGGACCTCTACGCCGGGCGCGGCCGCGTGCTGGACGCCCAAACCCTGGACGTCGCCATGGCCGATGGCCCGCAGACCGTCGGCTTCCGGCACCTGCTGGTGGCCACGGGCTCGCGTCCGGGCAGCTTCCCGGGGCTGGAGCCGGACGGCGCCAAGGTGCTGGACTCCACGGGCTTCCTGGGCCTGGCCCAGATGCCCGAGAGCCTCATCGTGGTGGGCGGCGGCTTCATCGGGCTGGAAATGGCCCAGGCCGCGCACCGCATGGGCGCGAAGATTACTCTGGTGGACGCCTTGCCGCGCCTTGCCGGAGCGGAGGACGCCGAGGTCGGCAAGACCCTGGAGTCCATCTTCAAGCGCCAGGGGTGGGACATCCGCCTAGGCGTCAAGGTGGCCTCCGTAGTCACGCGCGGCGAGGAAGCCGTGCTGACCCTGAAGACGGACGAAGCGGGCGGCTCCGCAACCGGCGAGGAGCTCACCGCCGCCTGCGCCCTCGTCGCCGTGGGCCGCAGGCCCAATACGGCGGACCTGGGCCTCGACATCCTGGGCGCGGAGTGTTCCGGCCCGGGCTACCTGCGCACCGACGAGAACCTCCTGGCCGCGCCGGGCGTGTACGCCGTGGGCGACGTGAACGGCCGCATGCTGCTGGCCCACGCGGCCAGCCACCAGGCGCATTACGTTGTCCGGCGGCTGCTGGGCAAGGCCACGGGGCCGTATGTCTCCGGCCCGGTGCCGAGCATCCTGTATGGCAGCCCGGAGGTCATGCGCGTGGGGCTGACAGCGGAGGCGGCCAAGGCCCAGGGCGACACCGTGCTGGTGTCCCGCGCCCAGCTCATCGCCAACCCCATCGCCCAGGCCCACGCCGCCACCCAAGGCTTTGTGAAGTGCGTGTGGCGCGAGGGCCGCGTGGTCGGCGTCACCGCCGTGGGCGCGGATGTCTCGCGCATGGTGGTGCCCGCGGCCATGATGGTGCAGGCCGGCTGGACCCGCGACGAGGCCGAGGCCTTCATGTTCCCGCACCCCACTCTGGATGAGTCCCTCAAAACCGCCCTCCTGGCGGACAAGCAATCCGCATAGCGCACAAGGACGGACACAACACCGTGGCAGCACCCAAAAAATCCAAGACCAAGGCCTCCATCACCGTGGAGGCCATCAGCGCCCAGCCGGAATTCAACATCTTCGTCTACTGCGAGCTCTCGGGCGAAACGCGCCTGGAGCACGACCTGCTGGAAGAGCTTGAGCCCCGCTTCGACAACTGGAGTGAGAACTACCTCAAGGCCTACAAAATCACCGATCCCGAGGCCCCGGGCGCGTCCAAGAACGGCGGCGGGCACATCATCATCTGGCTGGAAGAGCCGGTGGAGGACGAGATCGAGGGCATTTGGCAGGACTCCCCCAGCGCGGGCATGGCCTTCCACAACCTGGCCATCCACATGGTGATGAGCGCGGCCCAGAACCTGGTGCCGGAGGTGGCGGACAAGGGCTGCGCGCCCCTGCCCTACCCCACGGAGGGCATCCTCAAGGCCTTTGAGGACCTGGGGCTGATTTGGAACAAGGAAGGCACGGTGAACCGCCAGTTCGCGGTATTCACCCGCCTGCCGTACAGCGGCGGCTGCGAAATCTGCCTGCTGCGGCCCAAGTGCCCCAACGCCCAGCCCGCCGAGGCGTAGGCCACAGGCAACTCCCCCCGCCCACGCAAAAACGCGGAAACAAAAAGCCCCCTCTGGCACAACACCAGGGGGGGCTTTCGCATGTACTTGGGCGGGCGCTACAGGTAGGCCACGCTGCTGGGCGGGGTCTTGTCCTGGAAAAAGGCCTCCACCGCGCCCCGCTCATCGGCGCGGATGCGCAGGTCCGACACAGGGAGCGGCCCTGCGCCGGCGGCATACAGCTTCAGGGCGCGGTCGAAGAACTCCGCCGGGATGAACGCCGCCTGGATTTCAAAGTCGCGCCCATCCCACGACACGGAGAGCGGGATGATGTGCGTGCGCATGATGGCGCTGACCACAAGGTTGCCCGTGTGCGTGAGGGTGTTGAGCACGTTGTCGGGGAAGGTGACGGCCCAGCGGGCCATCAGCTCCGTGAAGATGGGCTCCATCACCAGGTAGTACTCGGGGTCCACCTTGCAGGCCACGGACTGGCCGGGCACGTTCAGCACAAAGGGCGACTGCCTGTAGGCGTCGGCCAAGCCTTTCTGCATGCGGGTCAGGGTGGCCTGGTAGTCGGTCATGACCATGTGTGCGCCTCCTTGGGCGGTGTTGCTGCGTCAATATCGCCACCTACACTGTTCACCCCGGCCCCGCAAGTGCGCGCCCCCATCCACCCACCACCCTTGACATTCTCGCCCGCCTCACCCTATTGATCTAAACATCGGAAAATCCTTGGGGATGAGATTGTCCCGTCGTGGCGCCTCGCGCGGCGGAAAAACTCGATACATGGAGTAAGGGATGTCGGAAGCGCTCAAATCTCAACGGACGTATGTTTTGGTCGGCCATGGCGGCAGCGGCAAAACCTCTGTTGCCGAGATGCTCCTGTTCAATTCTGGCGTGCTTGGCCGTCTGGGAAAGATTGAAGACGGCACCACAGCTCTGGATTTCGAGCCCGAGGAAATCAAGCGCCGTGGCTCCATCCAGCCCGGTTTCGCCCACTTCAAGTGGAACAAGAACAGCCACTTCCTCATCGACACCCCTGGCGACAACAACTTCAACGGCGACCTGCCCTATACCCTGGCCGCCGCCGATGCCGTGGTCTTCGTCATCGACGCCGTGGACGGCGTGAAGCCGCTGACGCGCAAGGCCTGGAGCGAGGTGAAGAAGGCCGGGCTGCCCGCCCTGGTGTTCATCAACAAGATGGACCGCGACCGCGCCGACTTCGACATGGCCTTCAACGGCCTCAAGGACAGCCTGGGCATCAAGCCCGTGCTGCTGCACTACCCCATCGGCGAAAAGGAACAGTTCAAGGGCGTTGTGGACCTGCTGGAAGACAAGGCCTACATGTTCGACGGCAAGGGCGGGGCCACCGCAGGAGCGGTTCCGGCCGAGGTTGCGGCCAAGTCCACCCCGCTGCGCGAGAACATGGTGGAAAACATCGCCGAGAGCGATGAAGCGCTCATGGAAAAATACCTCGACGCGGGCGAGCTTTCCCCCGACGAGCTCAAGACCGCCCTGGTGGCGGGCGTGAAAAGCGGCGAGCTGGTGCCCGTGTGCGTGGGCAGCGGCCTGAACAACATGGGCGGAACCCTGCTGCTGGACGCCATCCAGGCGCTGCTGCCCAGCCCCCTGGACCACCCCTACTGGGAGGGCGAGGACGGCAGCGCCCGCGAGAGCACCGAGGCCGCGCCCGTGGCGGGCTTCGTCTTCAAAACCCTGGCCGACCCCTTCGCCGGGCAGCTCACGGTGATGCGCATCCTCTCCGGCACCCTCACGGGCGACATGGCCCTGATGAATTCCCGCACCGGCCAGCAGGAGCGCATGGGCCAACTGCTGCTCACCGTTGGCAAGGACCAGACCCCCTGCAAGACCCCGCTCGGCCCCGGCAGCATCGTCACCCTGGCCAAGCTCAAGGACACCTGCACCGCCGACACCCTCTCGTCCGACAAGGCCCCCTTTGCGCTGAAAAAGCCCGCCCTGGCCCCCACGCTCATCACCTACGCCCTGGCCCCCAAGGAAAAGGGCGATGAGGACAAGGTGTACCAGGCCATGGCCAAGCTGCTGCACGAGGACGTGACCCTGAAGCTCGGCCGCGACGAGGAGACGGCGGACACGCTGCTCTCGGGCATGGGGCAGAACCACATCGAAATCAGCGTGGAAAAGGCCAAGCGGCGCTATAAGGTCGACATCATCCTGAAGACGCCCAAGGTTCCCTACCGCGAAACCTTCAAGGGCGCCGCGCGGGAAATCCAGGGCCGCCACAAGAAGCAAACCGGCGGGCGCGGCCAGTTCGGCGACTGCTGGATTCACCTGGAGCCCCAGCCCAAGGGCGCGGGCTATGAGTTCGTCGACGCCATCGTGGGCGGCTCCATCCCCCGCCAATACATCCCCGCCGTGGACAAGGGCGTGCAGGAATCCTCCGCCCGCGGCGTTCTGGCGGGCTTCCCGGTCATCGACTTCAAGGTGACCCTGTACGACGGCAGCTACCACAACGTGGACTCATCCGAAATGGCCTTCAAGATCGCCGGCTCCATCGCTTTCAAAAAAGCGTGCGAAAAGGCCAAGATGATCCTGCTTGAGCCCATCATGACCGTCACCGTGGCCGTGCCGGACTCCCACATGGGCGATGTCATCGGCGACCTTTCCAGCCGCAGGGGCAAAGTGCTCGGCTCCGAGAGCCAGGGCGGCGTGACGGAAATCAAGGCCCACGTGCCCATGAGCGAGGTGCTCAAGTACGCCCCGGACCTGCGCTCCATGACCGGCGGCCAGGGCACCTTCACCATGGAGTTCTCGCACTACGAGGAATGCCCGCCGCCCATCGCGGCCAAGGTCATCGAGGAGAACAAGCGCGAGGCGGCGGAAGAGGAATAGCCCCGCACCCGCTTATGGCAACGCACAGGGCGGCGGAGGTATGCTCCGCCGCCCTTTTTCACCGCCCCGCGCCTTGCTGCGCCACCCGCAACCCTTGTGCCGTGCGGGGTTTTGCAGTACGAGCAGGGAAATCAACTCAGAAGGACGCCCATGTTCCGAATTCTACGCTTCTTCATCATGCTCGTCCCGGCCACGATCTATTACAGCATCCGACAGCTTCTGCTGAACCAAGAGACCGCCACCCTCGACGAGAAAGACCACTTCGGCAAAAAGTATGGCCGCATGATGCTGCGCCTGGCGGGCATCAAGGTGGAGGTCGACCTCTCCGCCCTGGACCCCAAGGGCCATTACGTATTCATGTGCAACCACCAGAGCCTGTTCGACATCCCCATCCTGTTCGATGCGCTCTGGGACTACCACATGCGCTTTGTGGCCAAGGAAAGCCTGTTCCGCATTCCCATTTACGGCAAGGCCCTGGGCAACGCGGGCCACATCTCCATCAACCGGGAAAACCGGCGCGCGGCCATGAAGAGCCTGGACGAGGCCGTGGCCTCCGCCCAGGGCGGCATCTCCCCGTTGATTTTCCCCGAGGGCACGCGCAACCCCCACCTGGACAAGCTGCTCGACTTCAAGGTGGGCGGCATGGTGCTGGCGCTCAAGTGCGGCCTGCCCGTTGCCCCGCTGGTCATGGAGGGCACAGGCAAGCTGCTGCCCAAAAAGTCCCTCTTCTTCAACCCCGACCAGCTGGTGCGGCTGCGGGCCCTGCCCCCGGTGGACCCAAGCGCCTACACCATGAAGGACCGCGAGCGGTTCAAGGATGATATGTACGCCCTGATGAACGTGGCCTACCAGGAAATGGCGAGGAGCTGACATGGCGACCGGACCCAAGGAACTGACCATCCACCCCCTGGGCGGACTGGGCGAAATCGGCCTGAACTGCATGGCCATCCGCTCCGCCAGCACCACCGCCCTGGTTGACTGCGGGCTCATGTTTCCGGAGGACTACCTCTTCGGCGTGGATGTCGTCATCCCGCGCTTCGAGCCCATTCTCAAGCACAAGGACTCCCTGGCGGCCATCGTGCTCACCCACGGGCACGAGGACCACATCGGCGCGCTGCCCTGGCTGCTGCCCCATGTGGACGTGCCGGTGTACGGCTCGGACTTCACCCTGGCCCTGGTGGCCGCCAAGCTCATGGAGCGCGGCATAGAGGCCGACCTGCGGCCCGTGAAGCCCGGCGAGCGCATCGAGGTGGGCGACCTGGCCTTCAACTTCTTCCCGGTCTGCCACTCCATCATCAAGGGCTACGCCCTGGGCATAGAAACCCCGGCCGGACGCATGGTGCACACCGGCGACTTCAAGATCGACCGCAACCCGCTGGACGGCCACTTCACCGACCTGGAGGCCATCCGCCGCTTCTCCGAGCCGGGCGTCACACTGCTGATGAGCGACTCCACCAACGTGGAGCGCGAGGGTTTCGCCCTGACGGAGCGCGAGATCCAGGCCCGCCTGCGCGAGGTGTTCGACCAGGCGCGCGGCCGCATCATCGTGACGCTTTTTTCCAGCCACATCCAGCGCATGCAGGAAATCTTCGACCTCGCCGCCGCCTGCGGGCGCAAGGTCGCCATCTCCGGCAAGAGCCTGGTGCGCAACATCGACCTGGCCCGCGAACTGGGCTACCTGCGCTTCCCCGGCGGCACGCTCTTGGAGGTGGAGGAGATCCTCGACCTGCCCGACGACAAGGTGGTGCTGCTGGTCACCGGCAGCCAGGGCGAGCCCCTGGCCTCGCTGAGCCGCATGTCCATGGAGGAGCACCGCCACGTGCGCATCCAAAAGGGCGACCTGGTGCTGCTGTCCTCGCGCTTCATCCCCGGCAACGTGCTGGCCATCACCAAGGTCATCAACCGGCTGTACAAGCTCGGGGCCGAGGTGCTGTACGAGAAGGTCCAGGCCATCCACGCCAGCGGCCACGCCCACCGCGAGGAGCTGCGCATCATGCTGGAAACCGTGCGGCCCAAGTATTTTGTGCCCATCCACGGCGAGTACCGCCACCTGGTGAAGCACAACCGCCTGGCCGCGGAGTGCGGCGTTGCGCCGGAGCGCGCCCTGGTGCTGGAGGACGGCCAGCCCCTGACCTTCCTGGAGCAGGGCATCCGCCTGGAGGAGGCCGTGCCGGCCGAGCGCATTCTGGTGGACGGCAAGGGCGTGGGCGACGTGGGCCAAAGCGTGCTCAAGGAGCGCCAACTGCTGGCGGGCGAAGGCATGGTGGTGGTACTCCTGGTCATCGACAAGGACACCGGAACCATCACCCTCGGCCCAGACATCGTCTCCAAGGGCTTCGTGTTCGAGCAGCAGTACGCCCACCTTTTGGAGGACGCCAAGTGCATCATCCTGGAAGAGGTGGAGCTGGGCGGGCCGACCAACCTGAAGAAGCTCAAGGAGCGCGTGCGCGGCTCCCTGCGCCGGTTCTTCCGCAAGGTGCTCGACCGCGACCCCGTGGTGGTGCCGCTGATTATCGCAGTCTAGCCAGCCAGCGTCTTGCCGCACAGCGCCCCATAATCCGCCAGGAGGATCCATGCGCATCATCCGTGTCCGGCTCAAGGACCGCGCGTTCTATGCCACCCTCACCAGCCCGGAGACCGTGCGCTGCCTGAACCGCGAGGAAGGCCTGGAGGGCGACATCCCCCTGATGGAGCTGGAGCTTTTGCCGCTGGTGCGCCCCAGCAAGATCGTGTGCGTGGGGCTGAACTACCGCGAGCACGCCCGCGAACTTGGCATGGCCGTGCCGGAGGAGCCCGTGCTCTTCCTCAAGCCGCCCACCACGGTCATCGGCCCCGGCGATCCCATCGTCCGGCCCTCCTGCTCCGCCCGGGTGGACCACGAGGCCGAGCTGGCCGTGGTCATCGGCAAAACCGCGCGCTTTGTGCCGGAGTCCCAGGCGGGGCAGCACATTTTCGGCTACACCTGCGCCAACGACGTCACCGCCCGCGACCTGCAGCAGCGTGACGGGCAGTGGACCCGCTCCAAGGGCTTCGACACCTTCTGCCCCGTTGGGCCGTGGATAGAGACCAACGTGGTGGACGTGCGCAACCTGCCGCTGCGCGCCGTGGTCAACGGCGAGGTGCGCCAGGAGGCCAACACGGCGGACATGATCTTTCCGCCCGCGCGGCTGGTCAGCTTCATTTCCCGCGTCATGACGCTGCTGCCCGGAGACATGATCCTCACCGGCACCCCGCCGGGGGT
>JAVBYL010000309.1 GCA_030824035.1 Humidesulfovibrio sp. | reverse complement strand
CCCTGCAGACCGCTGATGACGATGACGGGCAGATCCTTGAACTCGGCCTTCTGGGTGTATTTGCGGTAAAAACGCGGACCCCACTCGTTGGGCATTTCCAGGTCCAGGGTGATGAGGTCGGGCTTTTCCCGCTCCAGCACTTCCAGGGCCGTTTCGCCATCGTTGGCCGAGCACGTCTCGTAGCCGTTATCCTTAAAGATGGAGACAAGGTACTCAACGATGCTCGGATCGTCATCCACCACAAGAATTTTCTTGGCCATGTGCGTCTCCTCGTTGTTGTCCGTGTTTCTTCCTCTGTACCACAGCCCGCCCCAGGAGGCGATGTGTGCGCCATCAACAATTCCGGTCCGCCTCACGCCCCCCCGGCGCCCAGCGCCCGGGCCGCCGCGTCCAGCAGCGACTGGGGCGTGGGCGGCTTCTCCACATAGGCCTCCGGGTCGGGCAGGGGCGTATCGGCCCCGGTGCGCACGGCCCGCAAGGCATGCTCGAAGGTTCCCCCGGCAATGGCCGAAACCACCATCACCGGCACGCGGCCAAGCTCCGGGTCCGACCTCAGGTTCCGGTACAGCCGGATGCCGCCCTCGCCGGGCATCATGAGGTCCAGGCTCACCAGGTCGGGCATGAACTCCCTTGCCCTGGCGAGCCCCTCCTCACCGTTCTTGGCCATGGCCGTCTCGTACCCGGCGGACTCGAACACCGCCTTGATGTAGAGTCTCAGGTGCATCTCGTCGTCCACCACGAGCACGCGCTTGGCCATTGCCTGTCTCCTTTCCGTCCTGCCGGGCCGCCTACTTCTGGGGCGGGCCGTAGGGCGAAACGTCCACCTTGTCCGGGTGGTTCACGCTGAGCACCGGGCAGGCCGAGCGCAGCACAACCTGCTCCACGGTGGTGCCAAGCAGCGCCTGCTCGGGGTCGATGTCCTTGGTGTGGTGGGCCATGACGATGAGGTCGGCCTTGCTCTCACGCGCGAACTTCAGCACCTCCACGTGGGGCGAGCCCTCGCGGATGGTCACGGTGTAGTTGTCAAAGTCGCCCATGTTGGCCACGTACTTATCGTTGATCTTCTTCTCCGCCGCGGCCACCTGGGCCTCGATGTAGCCCTGGCCCTGCTCCTGGCCTTCCAGGTCCACGCAGTGGAACAGGTGCAGCTTGCAGCCGATCTCCTTGGCCACGTTGCGGGCGAACTGGAACGCGTAGTCGCTGGCCTTGGAGAGGTCCGTGGCCACCACGATGTTGGCGAAGTACGACCAGCAGGTGACGCAGGGACGGCTGACGATGAGCACCGGGCAGCGGGCGCTCTTGGCCACCTTCTGCATGGTGCTGCCGGCGATGAGGCGGTGGCGCATGGCGCCCACGTCCTCGGGCCGGGTGTGCGCGCCCATGATGATGAGGTCGGCGTCTTCCTTGCGGGCCTTGCGCAGAATCTCGGTGTGGGGCACGCCGGTGGCCGTCTCGAACACGCAGCTCGGGTGGTCCTTGGCCTGCTTCTCGTAATACTGCTGCATCTCCTCCTTCACCAGGCTCACGAGGTTGTCGTCCACCTCATTGGCCTCGCCGGTGCGCACGTCCTGGTAGGTGAGGCCGAACCCGCGCGAGGGCAGGCCGAAGACGTGGAACACGTTGAGCTTGGAGTGGTTCTTGCGGGAGAGTTCGAAAGCCACGCGGGCCGCGTCGTCGCACGTTGCCGAGGCCGATGTGGCGAAAAGCATCCTGTCAAACATATGCTACCTCCTTAATGCACATTCCGTTGGTGTGCCATGAAAGCCTAATTGCCACCCGATTGAATCCTGAAACTCGAAAAGATTGAACACGGTCTCAAACACCAGCTCGTCCATGCGGTCGCCAAAGACGACATGGGTGAGCGGCCCCAGCACCACGGGAACATCCAGCAGCGTCTCCACCGGGTAGCTCTTCACCTCCAGGTCCGCGCCGGTGCTGTCGCGGCCGCGGAAGGTGGTGTAGATTTCCAGCCGTGGCGGGCCGGGATGCCCGATGATCTCCACCGTGCGCGCCAGCACCAGCGCCGCCAGCCCGGCGGGCTCGCAGCCCTGCGCGGGCCAGGACGGATAGCGCCCCAGGTACTCCGGGTAAAACCCGTTGAGCCTGGCGAGCACCGGGTGTGCCTGGAGCAGGCGGAAGAAGCTGCGCAGGCAGTAGCCCGCGCCCAGTTCCACCCGCGCCCCGAGCACGGCCAGCGCGTCGGCCACGCCATCCCCGTTCTCCATTCTCAGCCCGCCATCCGCGAGCAGCTCCACCGCGTTCATCGCCGCCTCCCTCGCCCATCTTCCTCACTTCCTCTTGCCGGACTTGCGTCGCCCTCCCTCACGGCGCCGGCCCCCCGAATCCCGAGGCCGCGCCCGGCTCCAGGGGCAGGCGGACGAAAAACCGCGCCCCGGCTCCGGGCGAACCCTCCGCCCGAATTGTGCCTCCCATCTCCTGCACCAGCTTGCGCGTGCCCATGAGCCCGAAGCCGCTCCCGGCTGCGCCCTTGGTGCTGAAAATCTCCGTGAACAGGCGCTGGCGCTGGTTCTCGTCCAGGCCCAGGCCGTTGTCCGCCACCTCGTACTCCACCTCGTCGCCCAGGCGGCGCAGGGTCACGGCCACCTGGCCCGTAGGGGTCTGTGCCGTGCTGCCCGCCGCCTGGCAGGCCTCGATGGCGTTCACCACCAGGTTGAGCAGACAGCCGTGCACGGCCTCCGGGTCCAGCCGGGCCGCAAGCGCCACCGGGGGCAGGTCGAGGCGCAGGGCCACGCCCGCGCCAGCGGCCCTTGGGGCCAGCAGCTCCGCCACCTGCCGGGCGGGCAACGCCGGGTCGCAGGGCACGGGGGCCAGGGCCACCGGCTTGGCGAAGTCCAGCATGGCCAGGGATAAATCCTTGATGCGCGCCACGTTGGTCTTCAGCATCTCCCAGCCCTGGTCCAGGTACTCCCGGTTGTCCCTTTCCCTGCCCTGGCCCACCAGGAACACCCCGCCCTCCAGGCCGCTGGCGATGTTCTTGATGGCGTGGGAGAGCCCGGCGATGGTTTGGCCCACGGCGGCCAGCCGCTCCGCGGCCACCAGCTCGCGGGTCTTCTCGCGCACCAGGCGCTCCAGGTTTTCCGTGTAGTCGCGCACCTTGCGCCGCAGCTCCAGCCGCTCCCGCGCGCGCCGCAGGGCGATCTTGAGGGCGTCGTCGCTGATGGGCTTGGTGACGAAATCCGTGGCGTCGCGCTGGATGCTGCGGATGGCCAGGTCGATGTCGCCGTGGCCGGTGAGCATGATCACCTCCACGTCCGGGTCCAGGGACTTGAGCTCCGCCAAGAGCGCCAGGCCGTCCATGCCGGGCATCTTGATGTCCGTGAGCACGATGCCTGGCCGCTCGGCGCGGAAAACCGCCAGGGCCTGCTCGCCGCTTTCGGCGGTGTGCACCTGGTAGCCCAGGTCCGCCAGGGAGACGGCCAGCACCCTGCGGATGCCGGGCTCGTCGTCCACGATGAGCAGGGTGGCGTCGCGCACGGTCATGAGCTTTGGCCCCCATCCTTATCCGCCCCGCCCAGGGCCGGGAACATGATGGTGAACCGGGTGCCCACGCCCTCGGTGGAGTCGGCCTTGATGTCGCCGCCGCAGTCCTTGACGATGCCGTAGCTGATGGACAGGCCCAGGCCCGTGCCCTTGCCCACGCGCTTGGTGGTGAAGAACGGCTCGAAGATCTTCTCGATGACGCCCTTCTTGATGCCGATGCCGGTGTCTTCCACCACGGCCTCCACCATGGTCCCGTTCAGCCGCGTGGTGACGGTGATGCGCTTGGCGCAGGGCCCGTAACTGGAGGAGGAGGCAGTGGGGGAGGCTCCTGGGCCGTAGCACTTGTCCTCTATGGCATCGCGGGCGTTGAGCAGCATGTTGATGAACACCTGCTCCAGCCTGCCCGCATCGGCCATCACCAGCGGCAGCCCGCTGTCCAGGCTCTTCATCACCTCTATTTCGCGCAGCTTGAGCTGCTGGCTGAAGATATCGAAGGCGCGCTCGATGACGCCGTTGAGGGCCACGGGCTCAAGCTTCATCTCCGGCTTGCGGCCGAACTCCCGCAGGTGGTTGATGATCTTGGCCGCGCGGTCCACGTGGGAGTCGATCTCGCTGGCCATGTCGAGTAGGATGGAGCGCGCCAGCTCCTCGCCCTTGGTGATCTTGCGCACGATGAACCCGCTGGCGGTCTTGATGACGGACAGGGGCTGGTTCAGCTCGTGGGCCACACCCGTGGCCATCTCGCCCAGGGTGGCCATCTTGGAGGCCTGGATGAGCTGCTGCTCGGTCTCCAGCCGCTTGGTGATGTCGCTGGTGGTGACGAGCAGCACCTTTTGCCCGGAGAATTCCGAGGGCGACACGCGGATGGTGACGAAGAGGCGGCGGCCATCGCGCGCCACGTTGATGGCCCTGTCGTGCACTTCCTCCTGGACGATGCGGCGGGCATAGGCCTCGCGCTCCTCCTCGCGGAACAGCTCCACAAAGGGCCGCCCCACCAGCTCCGAGCGCTCGTAGCCGTACACCAGCTTCACGCTCTCGTTGCAGTCCAGGATGGTCAGGCTGCCCGCATCCAGCACGAACACCGGGTTGGGGATGTTCTGGAAGATGGCCAGATACTTGCGCTCGCTCTTTTCCAGGTCCACCTCCAGCTGCTTGCGGCTGGTGATGTCCAGGCTCATCTCCATGGCGGCCACCACCTCGCCCTCCTTGTTGCACACGGGGGCGGTGGTCACCAGCCAGTGGCGCTGGATGCCTTCGGCGTCCAGGCCGCTTTCCTCGCTGCAATAGGAGCGGCCGGTGGCCAGGGTTTGCTCCACGGGGCAGTTGGGGCACTTCTCGCTGCGGCCCTTGTAGGCCCGGTAGCAAAAATCGCCTGGCTTGGGCTTGAACTTCTCGCGGAATTCCTTGTTGTAGCGCAACAAACGGAAGTTCTTGTCCTGCACTGTGATGGTGCAGGGCACGTTACTGAAGAGGTGGTAGTATTCATCGCGCTGCTTGTTCAGCTCCTGCTGCTTCTCGCTGATCTCATCACCCATGCGCGACACGGCCTGTGCAAGCTGGCCGATCTCGTCGTCCTGCATGATGTCGAAGGTGACATGCGGTTCGCCCTTGGCAATTTGCTTGGTGCCGCTGATGAGCTTGCGGATGGGGCGGATGACGAATTGCAGCATGAACAGCGCGATGACGCCGGAAAGCGCGGCCAGCACGATGAGCGTGAAGCCGATGACGCGGGTTTTGAAGGCCGCGATCTCGCGGTCGCTGGCGTCGAGGTTGAGCACCACGTCGATGGCGCCCAGCACGCGCTTGTCCTCCGGGTGGAAGTGGCAGTCGCCGGAGCAGCCGTCCTCGTTGTGGATGGGGCTGATGATGCCCAGGCGGCGTGAGCCGTCCTGCGCGGTGAAGATGCGGATGCGCTCCTCAAGGGGGGCGTTCACCGTGGGCACGGCGCTGTGGTGGCACACGTGGCAGGCCTCGGCGCGGATGTTGGTCTGGGTCTCCACCTCGTTCTTGAGGTTGGAGAACTTGATGCGCCCTTCCTTATTATAGATGCGCACCGCCTCGATGCCTTCCTGCTGGCCGATGTTGGTGATGATCTGGTTAATGTCGTCGCGGGAGTTGAGCATCATGGCGTAGCGCGTGCCCAGCTTGATGGTGTTGCCCAGGCGCTCGGCCTCGGCCACCACGTAGCCCATGAGGATGTCCTCCTGGTGGACGATGGCCAGGAAGGAGAGCGCGGAGATGCTTGCCACCAGGGAAACCCCCGCGGTGAGAACAAGCTTGGCCACCAGGCTCTTCCGGACTGCCGCCACGAGAATCTGCATATCCCCCCGCCCCTTAGGGGCCGCCGCATACGCCGGTGCGGAAAATCCCCGAAATCAGACGCATTTTTCCGCAACGTCTCTTTTCCACTCCATTCTATACCTTTTTTTCTGAATAATGCAACGCTTTCGGAATGAAAAACTTCCCCCTGCGCTGGTGTACTTTAAATCACACAGAAAAAGTGTGATATGATTAATTCGAACTACAAGATGGAGTATTTAGGATGAAGTCATACTAAAACAATCCATGCAATTAATTTCTGCATACCCCTTCCCAAAAAGAATACGGTCTGATATCCTTTTTTGAAAATACAACAAACACAAGTGCATTTGTTTCGGCGTCCATAATCAGGAATTCGCATCAGAATCGGCTCGGGTAGTGCCGTATTCGCAATCAGGCACGCCGCAGGCCGCCAGAAAAGGGCGGAGCTGCGCAAACGAAAGGGGAGGGGGAGAATGCAGCCAAAATCGCAGTGGGATTGGCAGCCCGGCAAGCGCATCGTTGGCTCGGTGCGTTGCCAGACAGACCACAAGTGGCAGGAGGAGCTCTATGCCGCGCCAAGCGGCGAGGCCATGGCCGCCATAGTGCGCCAGGAGGACGATTCCTTCACCATGTGCGTCAACGGAGAGCCCTGGGAATTTTCCTGCGACAAGCTCTGGTATCCTCGGTACACGCCCGATGGCCGCCTCACCGTGCTGGCCCAGACAGACGGCGAGTGGACCCTGGTGGTGGACGGCGAGCCCTGGCCGGAGCAGTACGCCTACATGTGGGACACCCGCTTTTCCGAGGATGGCTCGGTCATCGCCACCACCATCCAGCAGGACGGCCAATACGGCATGTGCGTGGATGGCGCGCCCTGGGAGAACCTGTTCGAGAACGCCAACCAGACCACCATCAGCGCCGATGGCAAGCACACCGCCTCGGTCATCCAGACCGTGAACATGAAGCCCGCCGACCTGGCGGCCTTCCGCGCCGGCGTGTTCACCGTGGCGGTGGACGGCGAGGTTTGGGGCGAGACGTTCATGAACGCCTGGACGCCCACCTTCAGCCCAGACAGCGCCCGCGTGGCCGCCCAGCTTCGGCTCACCTTGTATGATTACACCATCGCCGTGGACGGCCAGCTGTGGAAGCGGCTGTTCCAGTGCGTGTGGGACCCGCGCTTCAACCCGGCCACCGGGGCGGTTGTGGCGCCCGTGCGCCTCGGCGGGCTCTGGGGCATGGCCCAGGACGGCGAGATATTGTGGGAGCCCCGCTTCGCCCAGTGCTGGCACCAGTGCTTCAGCCAGGATGGCAAAACCCTGGCAGCCATCGTGGCCACGGGCTTCGGCTCCTTCAGCGTGGCGGTGAACGGCGTGGCCTGGCCGGTGGATCTGCCGGTCATCTCCGACCTCACCGTGGGCGCGGACGGCTCCACCGTGGCGGCCCTGGGCAGCGTGTTCAACCAGGACTTCTCTGTGCTGGTGAACGGCAAGGCCTGGGCCGAGCGCTACGACATGGCCTGGAAGCCCGTGGTCAGCGGCGCCAACGTGGCCCTCAAGGTGCGGCGCGGCAAAAAGCACGGCTATGTGCTGAACGGCAAGGAATTCCCCAAGTGGTTCGACCAGGCCTGGGAGCCGGTGTTCTCGCCCGATGGGCAGAGCCTGCTGCTGCGCGTGGTGGAGGGCGAACAGATGGTTCGCCTCATTGTTCCCGTGGTTGATTTTGGAAAGGGAGGTGGCATGTGAACGCCTTCTACGACATCGTGACCGGACCGGTGGCATGGTTCGCCTGGGGCGTGTTCGTCCTGGGCAGCGCCTACCGGCTGGCCTCCATGTATTCCCTGGCGAAAAAGAAGGACTCGGCCTCCCTGGGCATCATGAGCTGGAAGTTCTCGCTCAGGTCCATCTTCAATTGGCTCATTCCCTTCAACTCCCTGGGCTGGCGGGCCGACCCGCTTTTGACCATCACCACCTACGTGTTCCACATCTGCCTGCTGCTGGTGCCGGTGTTCCTCTCGGCCCACATCATGCTCTGGGACATGAGCTTCGGCTTCAGCTACCCGGCCCTGACGGACGCCACCGCCGACCTGCTGACCCTGGTGGTGCTGGCGGCCTGCGCCGTGTTCGCCTGGCGGCGCGTCTCCAACAAGGCCGTGGCGTTCATCACCACGCCCCAGGACTGGCTGGTGCTTGTGCTGGTGGCCCTGGCCTTCGGCACCGGCTTTCTGGCCTACCACCAGATCTTCGACTACCAGACCATGATCATCCTGCACGTCCTGGCGGGCGAGGCCATGCTCATAGCCATCCCCTTCACCAGGCTGGCGCACATGCTCTTCGGCCTGTTCACGCGCGCTTACATGGGCTCTGAATTCGGCGGCATTCGCCACGCGCGTGACTGGTAACCCAGGCCCGCCAAGGAGGACATACGAATGGGCATTCAAGAAAGAATCATCGAGGACGTCGGCCTTCGTGGGGGGGTTGACGCCCTCACCACGGAAAAAATAGAAGCCACCTTCAAATCGCTGATGGCCGGGGAAACCGGCGCGCGCATGAAGGCCTACACGGAAACCTGCGTGCGCTGCGGCCTGTGCGCCACGGCCTGCCACTACGCGCAGTCCCACCCGGAAGACCCCAGCTACACACCGGCGGGCAAGGTCAAGGAGACCATGGGCAAGCTGCTGGCCGCCAGCGGCAGGCTGAACCCGCAGGACATCTACGGCATCGCGCAGATAGCCTACACCGAGTGCAACCTGTGCCGCCGCTGCGTGCACTATTGCCCCCTCGGCATCGACACGGCCTACATCATGTCCACCATACGCAGGCTGTGCCACAAACTCGGCGTCACCCCGCAGTATATCCAGGACACCGCCCACAGCCACAGCGCCACCTTCAACCAGATGTGGGTGAAGGAGGACGAGTGGACCGACTCGCTCCAGTGGCAGGAGGATGAGGCCAGGGAGGAATTCCCGACCCTGCGCATTCCGCTGGATAAGGAAGGCGCGGACATCTACTACTCCGTCATCGCGCCGGAGCCCAAGTTCCGCACCCAGCTCATCTACCAGGCCGCCGCCATCATGGAGGCAGCGGGAATGGACTGGACCATGCCCGCGCACTCCGGCTGGGACAACTCGGACATGTGCATGTTCACCGGCGACTTCGAGATGATGGGCAGGCTCAAGCGCCACCACTTCGAAAGCGCCCAGAACCTCAAGGTCAAGCGCAT
>JAVBYL010000312.1 GCA_030824035.1 Humidesulfovibrio sp. | reverse complement strand
CGGAACGGCCCGAGCTTCCCACCAGCCCGCCCGCCCGCAGGCCGCGCACCAGCCCCAGGGCCGAGGCGTTCCACCCGAAAATGATGACGTGCCCGGTCATTTTCACTTCCAATAGCCCCTTGCGTTTCCTGGCCTTGCGCTCCACCAGCAGGGAGGCCAGATTGCCCGACAAGGTGGAAACCAGCCCAATGCCCCCGGCCATGACCGCCAGCCCCAGCAGCTTTCCGCCGGTGGTCTCGGGCACTATGTCGCCATAGCCCACGGTGGTCAGTGTCACCACGGTCCACCACAGGGCCTCGAACAACCCACGGCCCCTTACCGCGTTTTCGAGGGCGTAGAAGGAGACCGTGCTGAGCGTGATGACAACGGCGATGGCGATGGCAAGCTTGGCGCTTCCTGTGCGCGCCCACCCGGGCAAGCGCAAGGACGACAAGCGCAAAGATGACAGGCGTAATGCCGACAGGCGTAATGCGGTCAAATGAAACGCGGACAGGCGCGGCTCAAGCATGGATCGCTCCGGCGTGCGGAAGGTGCTGTCACTTACTGCGTACACTAGCAAAGATTACGTAGAACGCAACGGCTTTGCCAACGAAGGCGCGCAGGGAGGTGCGGCGCGCGCAGGGCGCACGGCGGCTGATGCGACAGATGAGACAGATGCGGCGGGTACGACAGATGCGGGGGGGCGCGGGGAAAAAGGCGGGGCTAGTCCTTGCGGATAACCACGTGCACCGGCGCGGGCTTGGCGCGGAAGAGCCTGCGCCGGAAAAGCGACAGGCACCCGGCGCCGAAGGCCAGGCACGCGCCCACGGTGAGGGCGGCGCGGAAGCCGGAGAAGAAGGCCGGGGCGGCCTCCTGCCCCGCGCGCAGGGCCGAGCCCTGGAAGCCTTCGAACATGGTGATGGCCACGGCGATGCCGGAAACCATGCCCACGTTGCGCACCAGGGCCAGCACGCCGCCCACCAGGCCGATCTTGTCCTGCGGAGCGCTGGAGAGCACGCTGTTGTTGTTGGGCGACATGAAGATGCCCACGCCAAGCCCCAGCACCACCTGCCCGGCGAGGATGCGCCACATGGGGCTCACAGGCTCCAGCAGCGACTGCAGCAGCAGTCCGGCGCTCATCACGCCCAGGCCAACGGAGGTGAGGGTGGCGAAGTTGATGCGCTCCGACAGGTACCCGCTCACCGGCGCGGCCACGGCCATGGTCATGGGCAGGGTGGAAAGCACCATGCCGGTCAGCATCGGCGAAAAGTGCATCTGCTCCTGCAGGTAGAAGGGCAGCAGGATGGCGTTGCAGAACATGGCCATGAAGGCCGTGAAGGCCACCATGTTGCCGGAAAGAAACGGCCAGATGCGGAACAGCGAGAGGTCGATCATGGGCTCCGGGGCGTGGCGCTCCCAGCGTACAAAGGCCCCGAAGGAAGCCACAGCGAGGCCCAGGCAGCCCAGAATCACCGGCGAGGTCCAGCCCCAGTCGTGGCCGTGGATGATGCCCAGCAGCAGGCCCGTCATTCCCACGGCGAAAAGCGCCGCGCCGGGAATGTCCAGGGATTCGTTGCGCAGGGTTTCCGCCCTGGGCAAAAAGCGCCGGGTGATGGCGATGCCCGCCAAGCCGATGGGCAGGTTGACGTAGAACACGCTGCGCCAGCCGAAGCCCTGCAACAGCAGGCCACCCAGGCCGGGCCCGGCCAGGGAGCCCAAAGCCACTGTCATGCCCACGAGGCCAAGTGCCCTGCCCCGCGTGGGGCCGGGGAAGGCCGCCATGATGATGGCCGGGCCGTTGGCCATGAGCATGGCCGCGCCAACGCCCTGGCCCACGCGCGCGGCGATGAGCGCGCCCAGGCTGGGCGCCACGCCGCAAAACATGGAGGCGGTAGTGAACACCACGAAGCCCAGCACATACATGCGCCTGCGGCCGCGGGTGTCGCCCAGGCGGCCAAAAAGCGGCAAAAGGCAGGAGATGACCAGAAAGTAGCAGGCCACGATCCACTGCACCTGCGGCAGGGTGGCCCCAAAGCCGCGCGCAATGGTGGGCAGCGCCGTGTTGACGATGCCCGAGTCCAGGGTGGCCATGAAGGTGCCGGTGGCCGCCACCAGCAAGGCGCTCCAGTCACCGCTCTTCGTTTGTTGCGTCTTGTCCATGCCCCTCTCTCCGCGAATTTCCGCGCCCCGCCTTGGTATTCCATTTGACAGGCTCAATCAAGCGTTTTAATCTCACGTTTCAAACTACGGAATCAGGAGGGGCGGATGGCAAGCGAGAGCGGAGAGGACACCAAGCGCAGACTCCTGGACGCGGCGGGGGCGGTTTTTGCCGAATCGGGCTTCAAGGCCGCCACGGTGCGCGACATCTGCCGCCTGGCCAAGGCCAACGTGGCGGCGGTGCACTACCACTTTGGCGACAAAATGGGCCTGTACACCACCCTGCTTTCCGAGGCGTTCACCGAGGGGCTGCGCCGCTACCCGCCCGACATGGGCCTGCCACAGGGCGCCCCGGCCGAGGAACGCCTTTTCGCCTTCATCCACTCCTTTCTGCTGCGCATGCTGGGCGAGGGCCGTTTCGCCTGGTGCGGCAAGCTCATGGCCCGGGAGATGCAAGAGCCCACGGAGGCCCTGGACCACCTGGTGGAGGTCCACATAGCCCCCTTGGCGCGGCAAATCCACGTCATCGTGGCGGAGATTCTGGGCGGCGGAGCCCAGCCCGGCGATGACCGCACGCGCGCATGCGCCACAAGCGTTGTGGGCCAGTGCCAGCATATTTTCCGCTCCCGGGCCGTCATCGGCAGGCTGGCGCCCGGCATGCGCTTCGATGAAGAAGGCATTGCCGCTTTGGCCCGGCATATTACGACATTTTCCCTGTGCGCACTCAAGCATTTTCCCAGTGCGGACGATTACGCTAAGACGGTAGCATCCACAGCCTAACCTCCCAACCAGGATCAGGCCAGAGCATAATGAGCACCTCCCCCCGCCCCCCCGCTATTTTTTTGACGCGCCTGGCCCAGGCCTCGGCTTTGGCCTTGCCGCTCACTCTGGCCCTCACTCTGGCCCTCACCCTCACCGGTTGCGGCAAAGGCGATGGCGGCGACGCCAAGGCCAAACGCGCCATCCCCGTCCAGGTGGCCGAGGCCTGGACCGCCAATGTCCCGGTCTTGGTGACCGCCGTGGGCAACGTGGAGGCCTACGCCAGCGTGGCCGTGAAGCCGCAGGTGGGCGGCGCCATAGCCAAACAAATGGTGCGCGACGGCCAGGATGTGCAGAAGGGCACGGCGCTTTTCGTCATCGACCAGCGCACCTTCCAGGCATCGCTCCTGGAGGCCCAGGCCCGCCTGCAAAAGGACCAGGCCCAGGCCAGCAAGGCCGAGGACGACCTGCGCCGCTTCAAGGCGCTGTTCGAGCAGGGCGCGGTGAGCCGCGACCAGCTGGAGCAGGTGGAGGCCAACACCGTGGGCCTGCGCGCCTCCCTGGCGCTGGACCGCGCCCAGGTGGAGCAGGCGCGCCTGCAACTGGGCTACGCCAACATCACCTCCCCCATCGCGGGCCGCGCCGGGCACGTACTGGTGCAGGAGGGCAACGTGGTCAAGGCCAACGACGACCGCGTCCTCGTCGTCATCAATCAGGTTCAGCCCATCTACGTCAGCTTTGCCGTGCCGGAGGCGCACCTGCCGGAAATTCAGAAGCGCATGGCGCTGGGGGCCCTGGCCGTGGAGGCGCAGACCAGCGAGGGCGAGGTGCTGGACGTGGGCGAGCTCGCCAGCATCGACAACGCCGTGGACACCACCACCGGCACCATCCGCCTGAAGGCCAGCTTTCCCAACAAGGACAAGCGGCTGTGGCCCGGGCAGTTCGTGCGCGCGCACCTGCGGCTTTCCGAGCGCGTGAACGCCGTGCTCATCCCCTCCCAGGCCGTGCTCTCCGGCGTCAGCGGGCCCTTCGTGTTCGTGCTGAGGGACGACATGACCGTGGAAATGCGCACCGTGGCCACCCTGCCCGGCCCGGACCAGACCCAGGTGGTGGAAAAGGGCGTGGCCGCCAAGGAGAAGGTCGTCACCGACGGCCAGCTCATGCTCGTGCCCGGCACGCTGGTGGAGATAAAGACCGTGCCCCAGCCCGGCCAGCCGGCTGAGCAGGGCAAGGACGCGGGCGCTCCGGTCAACACTGCGATGAACACAACGGCCAACGCTACCGCCAACACAACGACCAGCACCACGGCCCAGCCCGCCGGGAAGCCCCAATGAATCCGGCCCGCATCTTCATCGAACGCCCGGTCATGACCACCCTGGTCATGGCCGCCATCCTCATTTTCGGCGTCATGGCCTACTTCAAGCTGCCCGTGAGCGACCTGCCCAACGTGGACTTCCCCACGCTGCAAGTCTCCGCCAGCATGGCCGGGGCCAGCCCGGAAACCATGGCCGCCTCCATCGCCACGCCCCTGGAAAAGGAATTTTCCACCATCTCCGGCATCGATTCCATGACCTCCTCCAACACCCTGGGCAACACGCGCATCACCCTGCAGTTCAACCTGGAGCGCAACATCGACGCGGCCGCCCAGGACGTGCAGGCGGCCATCGCCTCGGCCCAGCGCAACCTGCCCTCGGAGCTGCCCGCCCCGCCGGTGCTGCGCAAGGTCAACCCGGCCGACCAGCCCATCCTGTACCTGGCCGTTTCCTCGCCCACCCTGCCGCTTTACCAGGTGAGCGAGTTTGCGGAGACCCTGCTGGCCCAGCGCATTTCCATGATCAGCGGCGTGGCCCAGGTGCTCATTTACGGCCAGCAGAAGTACGCCGTGCGCGTGCAGCTCGACCCGGAGCAGCTCGCCGCGCGCGAAATTGGCGTCGATGAGGTGGCCGAGGCGGTGCGCAAGGGCAACTCCAACATCGCCACGGGAACCCTCTCCGGCCCAATGCGCGAATACACCGTGCAGGCCAGCGGGCAGCTGAACGACGCCAAGGCGTACCGGCCGCTCGTGGTGGCCTACCGGGGCGGCGCGCCGGTGCGCATATCCGATGTGGGCGAGGCCATAGACAGCACGGAGACCAACAAGCGCTTCAACCAGTTCAACCGTGTGCCCGCGCTTATTCTGGCCGTGCAGCGCCAGCCGGGAACCAACACCGTGGGAGTGGTGGACGCCATCAAGAAGGTGCTGCCCGGCTACGTGAGCCAGCTGCCCGCCTCGGTGAAGGTGGAAACCCTCATCGACCGCTCGGAAACCATCCGCGAGAGCGTGGACGACGTGAAGTTCACCCTGGTGCTCACCGTGGTGCTGGTGGTCATGGTCATCTTCCTGTTCCTCCGCAACGTCTCGGCCACCATCATCCCCTCGCTTGCGCTGCCCATGAGCGTCATCGGCACCTTCGCCTGCATGCTCCAGTTCAAGTTCAACCTGGACAACATCTCGCTCATGGCCCTGACCCTGGCCGTGGGCTTTGTGGTGGACGACGCCATTGTGGTGCTGGAGAACATTGTGCGCCACGTGGAGGCGGGCATGCCCGTGCGCGAGGCCTCGCTCAAGGGCTCCGGCGAAATCGGCTTCACCATCGTCTCCATGACCATCTCGCTGGCCGCCGTGTTCCTCCCGGTGCTGTTCATGGGCGGGGTTGTGGGCCGCTTGTTCAACGAGTTCGCCGTCACCATCGTGGCGGCCATCCTCATCTCCGGCTTCGTGTCGCTCTCGCTCACGCCCATGCTGGCCAGCATCATGCTCAAGTCCGGCGGGCACAAGCAGGCCCACGGCAGGTTTTACAACGCCACGGAGCGCGCCTTCCAGAGCATGCTGCAGCTGTACGACACCACCCTGCGGTGGACCATGCGCAACCGCCGCCTGACCCTGGGCTTCTCCCTGGCGCTGCTGGTCGTCACCGGGGCGCTGTTCGTCTACATCCCCAAGGGTTTCATCCCCAGCGAAGACATAGGCCAGCTCACCGCCGTCACCGAGGCCGAGCAGGGCATCTCCATCGAGTCCATGCTGGAGCACCAGAACCGCGTGGCCGACATCATCGCCGAGGACCCCAACGTGGAGAGCTTCATGTCGCTGGTGGGCGCGGGCGGACCCAACGCAGCGGGCAACTCCGGCCGGCTACTCATCCGCCTGAAGCCCCGGCACGAGCGCACCCAGAGCGCCGACGAGGTGCTGCAGTCCCTGCGCAAAAAGCTGGCCGCCATCCCCGGCATCAAGACCTTTCTGCAAAATCCGCCGCCCATCAACCTGGGCGCGCGCTTCACCAAGGCCATGTACCAGTACACCCTGCAAAGCCCAAACACGGCGGAGCTGTTCCAGTACTCCCAGGCCCTGGAGGCGCGCCTGCGCGAACTGCCGGAGCTCCAGGACGTGAACAGCGACCTGCAGCTCAAAAACCCGCAGCTGAACCTGACCATCGACCGCGACAAGGCCTCGTCCGTGGGCCTGACGGCCATGCAGATCGAGGACGCCCTGGGCATAGCCTACGGCCCGCGCGAGGTGTCCACCATCTTCGCGCCCAACAACTCCTACAAGGTGATGCTGGAGCTTTCCCCCAAATTCCAGCGCGACCCGGCCGCCGTGAACCTGCTGTATGTGCGCGCCAGCTCGGGCAAGCTGGTTCCGCTTTCCACCCTGGTGCGCCAGGAGGTGGGCGTGGGGCCCATGGCCGTGAACCACTCCGGCCAGCTGGCGGCGGTCACCCTCTCCTTCAACCTCAAGCCCGGCGTTTCGCTGGGCCAGGCGGTGGACAAGGTCCAGGGCACGGCGCGCGACCTCCTGCCCGCCGGGTTCACCACCAGCTTCCAGGGCACGGCCCAGGCCTTCCAGTCCTCCTTCCAGGGCCTGTGGGTGCTGCTCATCGTGTCCATCGTGGTCATCTACATCGTGCTGGGCATTCTGTACGAAAGCTTCATCCACCCGCTGACCATCCTCTCCGGCCTGCCCAGCGCGGGCGCGGGCGCCCTGCTCACCCTCATGCTCTTCGGGCTCGACCTCAACCTGTATGGCTTCGTGGGCATCATCATGCTCATCGGCATCGTGAAAAAGAACGCCATCATGATGATCGACTTCGCCCTGGAGGCCCAGCGCACCCAGGGCAAGGACGGCGCCACGGCCATTTACGAGGGCGCGCTGGTGCGCTTTCGGCCCATCATGATGACCACCATGGCCGCGCTCATGGGAACCCTGCCCATCGCCATGGGCTTTGGCGCCGGGGCGGAGGCGCGCAGGCCCCTGGGCCTGGCCGTGGTGGGCGGCCTGCTCGTTTCGCAGCTGCTTACGCTGTATTTCACCCCGGTGTACTACGTGTACCTGGACAAGGCCCAGAGGAAGCTTTCCGGCCTGATGGGCCGCGGCAAGGCGGCGCGGGAGCGGGAAAACGAGGCGGCGGAAGGCTAGAAGCGACGTTTCTGCCCCGCCAAGGCAAAGGGCTTCTTCCGGCGCATGTACGCTGGAAGAAGCCCTTTGCTGTGGCGGGAACCCGGTGGGCTGCGCCCGGCGGGTGAAGCCCGGCTAACCGTCGATGAAATCGGAAATGAGCTTGACGAGCTTTTCGTACTGGGCAACGGGATCGCCCGTGACCTCGGACTGCTCCTGGCAGCGCAGCAGGTAGCGGCGCATGATCTGCCCCGTGGCCGAGCGCAGGGCCGAGCGCACCGCCCGCACCTGAACCAGGATGTCCTCGCACTCCTTGCCTTCCTCTATCATGCGCTGGATGCCGCGGACCTGGCCTTCAATGCGCTTCATGCGCGCCAGCACATCCTGTTTGATGGCTTCCTGATCCCTGAGGTCCTTGGCCATGGCTGTCTCCTGAGTAGGCTTGCGCGCCCCGCCACATTGTGTCGTCGCCTTGGCTGCCCTGTGGTGCGGTTCACCGGAACCCCAGGCAGCCCCATCGCCAGGCTTCCCGCAACCGGGGGAGCAGGCGCGGCAGGCCGTGATTTTTTCCTGCGCCTGTTTGGCATTGTTGGCCGAGCTTGGCAAGGGGGAACTCCCGTAATCATTACCCGAATCCTGGCAGGGAAGAACCCTGGCGGCACGCCGGGAATCGGCACGGCGAAAGGGGCCGGAGAGGGGAGGGCCAGAAAGAGGGCCGGAGAACGCCACCACGAATGGCGCCGCCCCGGCCCCTGGGCTTTCTACTTCTTCTTGTTGTCCACTATCTCGCAAACGCCGTCCTTGGTGCACTTGGTGGTGGCCTCGAGGTAGTACACGTCCTTCACGTCCTTGCGAACGTCGCGGGTCATGTAGTAGGCCTCGCCGCTGCGCGCGCCGGTGGCGCACACAAACACCGTGGGCTTGTCGAACTTCATGTCCTTGAGCTTCTTCTCAAGCTCGTTCACCGTCATGTTCACCGCGCCCTTGAGGTGCCCGGCCTTGTACTCGTCGGCATCGCGCACGTCGATGATGGTGATGCTCTCCGGCTTTTCGGCCAGGATCTTCTTGAACTGCTCCACGCTGATGGTGCCCTCGACACCGCCAGCCTGCACCTTCACCGCGCCGGAAGCTCCGTACATCTTGATCCAAGCGGGCTCGCCGGCCTCGAACACCTTCACGTTGGCATAGCCCAGGGCCATGGCCTTCTTGGCGCTGTTGTGGCTCAGGGGGCACTCGTACCCGCCGCAGAAGAACACCAGCTGGGAGGCCTTGTCCGCGGGCAGCAGGCCCACCTTCTTGTCGAAGGCGGAATCGGGGATGCTGATGGCCGAGGGAATGCTGCCCTCAAGGAACTTCACCAGCGGGCGGGAGTCCACCAGCAAGAAGCTCTCGCCCTTGCCGATCATCTCCTTGAGCACTTCCGTGCCGATGGCCGGGTAGTTGCCCGCCTTCACCCACTCCGGGTAGCCGCCGGGGAACACCTTCACGTTCTTGTAGCCCAGCTTCTCGGCCTTGCGGGCGGAGTTGTGGGAAAGCTTGCACTCCGGGCCCTCGCAGTAGAACACCAGGGTGGTGTTCTTGTCCTTGGGCAGCAGCTCGGCGGCCTTCTTTTCAAACTCGCTGTCCGGCAGGCTGATGGCCGTGGGGATGTAGCCCTGGATGTACTTGCCCTGGTACGGGCGGGAGTCGATGAGCTTCACGCCCTCGGGGTTGGGAACCTTCACCAGCGGCTTCACGTAGCCGATGTCCACGAGGTTCTTGTAAAAGTACTCCGGATTGGCGGCCTGGGCCGTGGCCGCGAAGGCCAGCGCCAGGAGCATGACAA